>JANNJH010000201.1:0-12765 GCA_031405775.1 Sphingomonadales bacterium
CCGCGGAAATCCTGGCCCAACTTGTCAATTTCATCGAGCAGGAACAACGGGTTGCCGGTGCCGGCCTTTTTAAGATTCTGGATGATCTTGCCCGGCATCGAACCAATATAGGTCCGGCGATGGCCGCGGATCTCGGCCTCGTCGCGCATGCCGCCCAGCGATTGGCGGACAAATTCGCGCCCCGTCGCCTTGGCGATCGAGCGACCGAGCGAAGTCTTGCCGACGCCCGGCGGGCCGACGAGGCACAGGATCGGCCCCTTCAGCTTCGATGTACGCACCTGCACCGCCAGATATTCGATGATCCGGTCCTTGACCTTCTCAAGGCCATAATGATCGTCATCGAGCACCTTCTGCGCCGCGACAATGTCCTTCTTGACCTTGGACTTCTTGCCCCAGGGCAGGCCGAGCATGACATCGAGATAGTTGCGAACAACGGTGGCTTCGGCCGATTGCGGCGCCATCGCCTTGAACTTCTTCAGCTCGGAAATCGCCTTGTCACGGGCCTCCTTGGGCAGCTTGGCCTTGGCGATCTTTTCCTCGAACTCGGTGGCCTCGTCCTTGGCTTCGTCGCCTTCGCCCAATTCGCGCTGGATCGCCTTCATTTGCTCGTTGAGATAATATTCGCGCTGGGTCTTCTCCATCTGCCGCTTGACGCGGTTGCGGATCTTTTTTTCGACCTGCAGCACGCCCATTTCGCCTTCCATATGGGCGAACACCTGCTGCAAGCGCTTGCCGATATCGGGCTCGGCGAGCAGCGCCTGCTTGTCGGCGATCTTCAATCCCAAATTCGCCGCGACGGTATCGGCAAAGCGCCCGGCATCCTCGATCTGGCTGATCTGCGACGCAATTTCGGGCGCCGTCTTGCGGTTGAGCTTGACAAAGATGTCGAACTGCTTGGCCGCCGAACGCAGCAATGCCTCAAGCTGCACCGGGTCGCTTTCGGCGTCGGCGCGCGGCGTGATTTCGGCCTGGAGGAAATCGCCATCCGCCTGCAACGCCACCAGCGTCGCCCGCGACTGGCCCTCGACCAGCACCTTCACCGTGCCATCGGGCAGCTTGAGCAATTGCAGCACGGTCGCCACGGTGCCGACATCGTAAAGATCCTCGGCACCGGGATCCTCGTCGCCGGGGTTCTTTTGCGACAGCAGGAACACGGTCTTTTCACCGAGCATCGCCGCTTCGAGCGCGGCCACCGATTTGTCGCGCCCGACGAACAGCGGCACGATCATCTGCGGGAACACGACGATGTCGCGCAACGGCAGGACAGGAAAAATCTGGTTCGTCATCTTAACTCCAATCCGGCCCTACGAACACGGCGGGCCAGCATGCTTCAAACGCCCATATGGGAAGCCGATCGCCGCGCAGCAATCCATGCGCAAAGACTATGACGGCACGAACCCCGCGCGCCTAGGGGGCTATTCGACCAATGCGGTGATGTCACCGGCGAAAACGCAACCAAAGCGATGCCGAAGCTGTCACCCGATCCGTCAGAAACGCGGTCAGATCGTGATATCGCGATCCTTGGTCTCGGGCAGCCAGATCAGGCTGACCACGAACGCCATCGCGACGACCCCCACCGTATACCACAGCCCGGCATAGGCATCGCCTGTGCGCACCACGATATATTGCGAGATAAACGGCAGAAATCCGCCGAAATATCCTGTCCCGATATGATAGGGAATCGACATCGAAGTATAGCGGATCCGCGCTGGAAAAAGCTCCACCATGATCGCCGCCACCTGGCCATAGGTCATCGCCGACAGCGCCACCATCGCCGCCACCGCGAGGATGATCTTCCAGTGCGTCACCTGCGCCCGATCGGCCTTGTCGGGATATCCCGCCGCCACCAGCGCCGCCGTCCAGCCCGCCTTGTCGAACCCGGCAAGGCGTGTCGCCCCGACGGTCATCGCCAGTTCCGCCGCGGGTGTCTTCGAATAGCTCAGCCCGCGCTTGGTGAGGAACTCAAGCGCCCGCGCGCAATCGCTGTCGGGTTTGACGAAGACGCTGTAATCGCATTCCGGCAGTTCGATGGTGACAGGGGAATTGCGCGTCGCCGCCTCAAGCGCCGGGTTGGCGCCATCGGCCATCAAGCGAAACAGCGGAAACAGCAGCAGCAGCGTCAGCGCATAGCCCGCCAGCAACAGCTTCTTGCGCCCCACCCGGTCCGACAGCCAGCCGAAGCCGACAAAAAGCGGCGCCGCGATCGTCGCGCCCGCCGCCATGTACAACAGCGCCTGTTCCTCGGGGACGCGCGCCGTTCCTTGCAGGAAATACAGCGTCCCGAACTGCGAGGTATAATAAATCACCGTCAACCCGGCGGCGACCCCGAACAGCGCCACGAGAATGTTGCCGATATTGCCGCGGTCCGAAAAACTGTCGACGATCGGGTTCTTGGACGTCGTTCCCGCGTCCTTCATCGCCTTGAAGACCGGGCTCTCCGAAAGCTTCAGCCGGATGTAGAGCGAGATCGCCAGCATCGCTATCGACAGCAGGAACGGCACCCGCCAACCCCAGGCCTCGAACTGCTCGATCGTCATCATGCGCCGGCACGCGAGCACCACCAACAAACACAGCAGGAACCCCGCCGCCACCGAAACCTGGATCCAGCTGGTATACATGCCGCGCTTGCCCGGCGGTGCGTGTTCGGCGACATAGATCGCCGCGCCGCCATATTCGCCGCCCAGCGCCAGCCCCTGCAACATCCGCAACAGCAACAGCAATACCGGCGCCCACACCCCTGCCGTCGCATAGGTCGGCAGCATGCCGATGGCCGCGGTCGCGCCGCCCATCAGCGTGATCGTCACCAGAAACGTGTATTTGCGCCCGACGCGATCGCCGAAATAGCCGAACACCACGGCCCCCAGCGGCCGGAAGAAAAACCCCACGGCAAAGGCGCCGAGCGAGAACAGCAATTCGGTCGTCGGGTTACCGGTGGTGAAGAACAGCCGCCCGAGCAACGACGCAAGGATGCCGTAGAGGAAAAAATCATACCATTCGAAAACCGTGCCCAGCGACGACGCCAAAATGACCAGCCGGTCGCGCTTGGGGTCGAGGACCGGCTCCACCACCGCATCGCCCGCCATCATCGTCGCCAAACTCGCTCTCCCCACGCTCTTGGCCTGTGTCTAGCGTCATGGGGGCGACACGCAAGCCTTCTCCCACTTGCCTTGCCGCCGCCGCCATGGTTGGGAAACCGGATGACAGTCCGCAATCTTTTCGCCACGCAATTCTACCAGGGCGAGCTCGACGACCCGGCGCTCGTCGCCGAGCTCGAACACAGCTGCCGCAGCCTCGCCAGGGACGATCGCGCCGGCCGCCAATGGGCAAAGGACAATAGCTATGCCGGCTATACCTCCTACGCCTCGCTGAATGACCTGGTCGTGCGCGATCCGGCCTTCAATGATCTCAGGCGCAAGCTCGATCGCCATGTCGCCGAATTCGCCGCGGCGGCGTTTCTCGATCTTGGTGGCCGCAAGCTCAAGCTCGACAGCCTGTGGGTCAATATCCTCAAGCCCGGTGGCGGCCATTCGGGCCATATCCACCCGCACAGCGCCGTGTCCGGCACCATCTACGTCGCCGTGCCGCCCGGATCGGGGCCATTGAAGCTCGAGGACCCGCGCCTGCCGCTGATGATGGGCGCCCCGCAACGCCGCGCCGACGCCCCCGAGGACGCCCGCAACTTCGTCTATGCCGCACCGTCGCCGGGAACGGTTTTCCTCTGGGAAAGCTGGCTCCGCCACGAAGTTCCCGCCGGCACCGCCAAGTCCGAACGCATCAGCATCAGCTTCAACTATAGCTGAGCCCGACCGTCAGGCCGTCGGCAGTTTGAAATCCTTGTAGCGTTCACGCAGTTCGGTCTTCAGCAACTTGCCGGTGGCGGTGTGCGGCAGGTCATCGACGATCAACACCTCATCAGGCATCCACCATTTTGCGATCTTGCCATCAAGATAAGCCAAAATGCTTTCTTTCGAAACGGTTGCGCCTTCTTTTGGACGTACCAGCAGAAGCGGTCGTTCGTCCCATTTCGGGTGTGGCACGCCGATCACAGCCGCTTCGGCGACACCGGGGGCGCCGACCGCTGCATTCTCGAGGTCGATCGAGCTGATCCATTCGCCACCCGATTTGATGACATCCTTCGACCTGTCGACGATCTGCATATAGCCATAGGGGTCAAGGGTCGCGACGTCGCCGGTATCGAACCAGCCATCGGCATCGAGCACCTCCCCGCCGTCGCCCTTGAAGTAACTGCCAACCACCCAGGGACCACGCACCAACAGTCTGCCGAACGCCTGGCCATCCCTCGGCAATTCATCGCCATTTTCGCCGACAATTTTCATCTCGACGCCGAAAATCGCCCGGCCCTGCTTGATACGATAATCGAGCTGTTGATCGTAAGACATTGTTATAACTTCTGGAACCGGTGTTCCAATGGTGCCGATGGGCGACATCTCCGTCATCCCCCAAAGCTGCAGGACGCGCACACCATGCAGCTTGTCAAAGCTTTCGATCATGCTGCGCGGCACCGCCGATCCCCCGATCGCAGTCCGATCAAGTACCCCAAGCCCGCCGCCATTTTTTTCAAGGTGCTGCAGCATCCCCAGCCAGATTGTCGGCACCGCCAGCGCCAGGTCGACCCTTTCGGCGATAATCATCTTTTGCAGCGTCGGCGCATCGGTGTTGGGTCCGCCCATCACCAGCTTGGCGCCGGCAACGGCGGCGGCATAGGGGATGCTCCAGGCGTTGGCGTGGAACATGTTGACGATGGGGAACACCACCGTCGCGGCGCCGATCTGGAAGGTGTCGGTCATGCAGGCTGCCATGGCATGCAAGACGTTGGAACGATGACTGTACTGCACGCCCTTGGGATTGCCGGTAGTGCCGCTTGTGTAACAAAGCCCGGAGGGCGTATTCTCATCGACGACCGTCCACGGCGTTTCGGATGATTCGGTCGCGATTAGGTCCTCATAGCAGAGCAGGTCCAGCCCCGAATCGACCGGCATATGGGCACGATCGGTCAGCACGACGAAATGTTCGATGCTGGTGAAACGCGGCGCCAAGCGTTGGACCTGGCCGAGGAAGGTCAGGTCGAAGAACAGCACGCGGTCTTCGGCATGGTTGGCGATATAGACGATCTGCTCGTCGAACAGCCGCGGGTTGATGGTGTGGGCCACGCCCCCCATACCCGAGATGCCGTACCAGCTTTCGACGTGCCGGTGCGTATTCCACGCCAGGGTCGCGACTCGGTCGCCAATCTGAACGCCCATGCGCCGCAGCGCCGCGGCCACCTGCCGCGCGCGGCCATGGACTTCGCGCCAGTTGCTTCGGTGTTCGGTGCCTTCGCAGGTCAGGCTGACGACCTCACGCGCGCCATGATTGAGCGCTGCATGATCGATCAGCCTTGAAACCAGCAACGGCCAGTCCTGCATGGTTCCCGACATCGCATTCTCCCTTGAATTCCACGTCCTAGTTAGCCGTAACGGGCGGGACTTGACATACGGAACATAAAGAGAACATATTGAACGTCCAACAAGGGACGACAGACATGACTCTCCTCCTCACGACAATCATCATGATCGCATTCGCCGGTATTTATGCCAGCCTGCTGACAATGCTCGGTAGCCGGTCGAACGATCTGGCAGCGGCGCTGCTCGGTCGGCCGCTGCGGCTTCAGCCCTTGGGAAAACCAGCATTGGCTGCTTCGCGGCGCTTGAGCCGGGCATAGCTTCGCGCCGCGAACGGCACCGCCACGGCATAGGCAATGCCGAGCAGCGTCAGCGTCATCCAGGGCGCCGAGAACAGCGCCCCGGCGAACAGCCCGACGCCGATCAATGCCGGCAGGCGCTGCGACGGCCGCAGCCGAACCGAGCCCCAGCTATAGGTCGGCAGGCTCGATGCCATCAGGAACGAAACCATGACCACGACCGCTGTCACCAGCGTGTAACGCACCCGCACGTCGTCGAGGATGACCGGCTCAAGCCAGAAGGTCAGCAGCAATGGGCTCAGCGTCAGGCCGGCCCCCACCGGCGCCGGAACGCCGGTCAGGTAGCCGGCGCGCTTGTGCGGTTGATCGGTGGAATCGATCTGGGCGTTGAAGCGCGCCAGCCGCAAGGCGCAGGTCACGGCATGCGCAAGCGCGATCACCCAACCGATGTTGCCGGGAATATACTGCAGCGCCCATAAATACACGATCAGCGCTGGTGCCACGCCGAATGCGGTGAGATCGGACAGCGAATCGAGTTCGGCGCCAAAGCGGCTGGTGCCCTTGAGCAGCCGCGCGATCCGGCCGTCGATGCCATCGAGCACCGCCGCCACGGCGATGAAGCCGACGGCCTTTTCCCACTCGCCGCCAAAGGCAAACTTGACCGACGTCAACCCGAAACACAGCGCCAATACGGTGACCGCGTTGGGAATGAGCGCGCGCAACGGAATGCCGACCCGCCGAACCCGGCGATCGCCATCGGGTTCGCCAGCCGGCGCGATCACTGTGCCGTACCGCGCGGCAAGCTCGGATTCGCGCCGATCTGCGCCAATATCGTTTCACCCGCGATCGCCCGCTGCCCGACGATGACGCTCGGCACATAGCCCGCCGGCAGAAACACATCGACACGGCTGCCAAAACGGATCAGCCCGACCCGTTCTCCCACGGTCAGTTTCGCCCCCGGCTCGATGAATCGCATGATGCGCCGCGCCACCAGCCCGGCGATCTGGGTAAAGGCGACCTTGGTGCCGGCGCCGTCTTCGACGATGAAATACTGCCGCTCGTTGTCGTCGCTGGCCTTGTCGAGATCGGCGTTGAGGAATTTGCCCGGGACATAGACGATTCGCGTGCAGGTGCCGGCGATCGGCGAGCGGTTCACATGGACATCGAAGACGTTCATGAACACCGAGATTCGCGTGCAAGGCCCAGCCGGCAAACCGCCCTCGCCCACCAGTTGCCGCGGCGGTTCGACATTGGTGATCAGGCTTATCAACCCATCGGCCGGCGACACGATCAGCCCCGGCGCCTCGGGCGTCACCCGGATCGGATCGCGAAAGAACGCCGCGATCCACACGGTCAAGCCGGTGAGCAGCCACGCCAGCCAATCGAGATGGAAGATGAAGCCGGTGACCAGCACGGCAACCACGGCGATGCCGACGAACTTTCGTCCTTCGGGATGCATCGGCGGCAGCTTGTAGCGCGCCGATTCGCCAGGGACGATGGCAAGCGGCCGTTCGGGCACGGTATCGAATTCGGTGGGGAGTTCACTGCTCATGGCCAGTGCTTTAGCGGCGCAGCACGGCCGGCGCAAATGACCGGGGTGACGAAAACGCCTCACCCCGGCATAGGCGCTTGATGATCACCTCGCTCCTGCTCCTTTGTGGCTCGCGCACCGGCCATGATCCGGCGCAGGGCGCGCTCGCCACCGCGCTTGGCGAATTGCTCGCCGAACGCGGCGTCACGCTGGTCTATGGCGGAGGCGGCGTCGGGCTGAAGGGCCTTGCCGCGCGCGCGGCGCTGGCCGCTGGCGGCGCGGTCGTCGGCATCATCCCGCGCACGCTGATGACCGCCGAAATCGCCCAGGCCGGGCTGACCGAGATGCACGTCGTCGAGACGCTGCATGACCGCAAGGCGCTGATGCACGCCCGCGCCGATGCCATCATCGCGCTGCCGGGCAGCATCGGCACGCTCGACGAGTTGTTCGAATCGGTGACGTGGCGTGAACTCGGCATCCACGACAAGCCGATCTGGCTGCTCGGCGCCAACCGCTATTGGGACCCGTTGCTGGCGCTGCTGCGTCACATCGCCGACGAAGGCTATGCGCCGCCCGATCTTGACCGATTGTTTGAATCGCTGCCCGATCTTGCCGCGCTGGCGCATTATTTGCCCCCGCCGGTGCGACTTTCCTGAGCGGGCATTCTTGACCCCCGCGCCATCGGCACCCTAGACGGGGCGAAATTGTCACCGCACGCAACATCCTCGAGGAAACCCATGGCGAAAATCAAGGTCAAGAATCCCGTCGTCGAACTCGATGGCGACGAGATGACCCGGATCATCTGGCAATGGATTCGCGAGCAGCTGATTCTGCCGTACCTCGATATCGACCTGATCTATTTCGACCTCGGCATCGAAAATCGCGACGAGACCGATGACAAGGTGACAGTCCAGTCCGCCAATGCCATCCGCGAATATGGCGTCGGCGTCAAATGCGCCACCATCACCCCCGACGAAGAACGGGTGAAGGAATTCGGCCTCAAGCGCATGTGGAAGTCGCCGAACGGCACCATCCGCAACATCCTTGGCGGCTGTGTCTTTCGCGAACCCATCGTCATCAAGTCGATCCCGCGGCTGATCCCGGGCTGGACCGACCCGATCGTCATCGGCCGCCACGCCTTTGGCGACCAGTATCGCGCCACCGATTTCCTCGTCCCCGGCCCCGGCAAGCTGATGATGAAGTGGGTGTCGCAGGACGGCGAAGAAACCATCGAACACGAAGTCTTCGAATATCCGTCGGCCGGCGTCGCCATGGGCATGTACAACCTTGACGATTCGATCCGTGATTTCGCCCGCGCCTGCCTGAACTATGGCCTGGCACGCAAATGGCCGGTCTATCTGTCGACCAAGAACACCATCCTCAAGGCCTATGACGGCCGCTTCAAGGATCTGTTCGAGGAAGTCTATACCAATGATTTCAAGGCAGCCTACCGTAAAGCTGGCATCGTTTATGAACATCGCCTGATCGACGATCTCGTCGCTTCGGCGCTGAAATGGACGGGCAAGTTCGTCTGGGCCTGCAAGAATTATGACGGCGACGTCCAGTCCGACATGGTCGCGCAAGGCTTTGGCTCGCTGGGGCTGATGACCTCGATTCTGATGACCCCCGATGGCAACACCGTCGAGGCCGAAGCGGCGCACGGCACCGTGACGCGCCATTATCGCATGCATCAGGAAGGCAAGCCAACGAGCACCAATCCGATCGCTTCGATCTTCGCCTGGACCGGCGGATTGAAGCATCGCGGCAAGCTGGATGGCACCCCGGCGGTCACCGCCTTTGCCGAAACGCTTGAGCGGGTCTGCATCGAAACCGTCGAATCGGGCGCCATGACCAAGGATCTGGCGCTGCTCGTCGGCCCCGACCAGGCGTGGATGACCACCGAGCAATTCTTCGAAGCGGTGCGGGCTAACCTCGACAAAGCGATCTCCGCGGGCTGAATCACGACGCAAGCAAGACGCCTCCGGCGGCGCTGACGATGCCTCCGGCGGTTGGGGCCTTGGCCCCAGACCCCTTTTTCTGGGATGTGTGCACCCTCGTCACGGGATGGCGGGGGTGTTTTCTTGCGAGTGGCCGGGTTGCGATCCCGGCGCTGCGCAAGTTGGAAGGTTACGAAGGTTAGTCGGTCGCGCTCTTGCGCGGTTTTGGCGCAGGCGCGGCGGAATGGTGGATTATAGAGATTTCAAAGAGCCCGAAGCGCGCGGATCGTATCCAAATAGGTTTGTTTTGTCAAGGGTCACTCCCTCTCCCGCCTGCGGGAGCGGCGGCGGTCGGGTGCCCCGAACAGGTATAGCCATTAACTGCTCCCGGCGCGGCGGCCAGCCAGCGTCCTTGCGGACGAATGGGTTCAACCCGCCGGCCTGAAGCAGCGCGCCGGCGCGTCGCGAAAACCCCGCCACGCATCCCGCAAGGCGCGCGCCTCGCCCTGCCGGTCGCGCACCCGCTCGACCGGAAAGCCGCCGCCGCTCCCTGCCCTGCCCGTCATCAGCGGCGCCGCCAGCACCCCGGCGGCGGCGCGGTCGCGCGAACGGCCCAATGCCGTCAACAGCGCCGCAAGCCGGCGCCGGCCCCGCCGCCCCGCCTTGTCGAGGCCGGGCAGCCGATCGAAAATCGCGCCGACATCGCGCAGCCGCTTTGCCGCCAGCCGCAGGCGATGAAGGGCTTCGGTATCGAGCGAGCCGAAATGCCGGCCGCGTTTCCGGGTCCGGCGGTGCAGCCGCGCCCGCGTTTCGGCGGCAAAATCCGCCAGCCGTGGGTCGTCATCGGCTTCGGCGGCACGATCCGCGCTTTCGATCCAGACCGCGAGATCATGGTGGAGGCGCTGCGATCGCACCGAGCGCAGGGCGCGGCGGGCGTTCGCCAGGGCCAGCGTGCGGCGGCGTTTCGCTGCCTTGGCGATCGCCTCGAAATGCGGCGTCGCGGCACGCCGCCCGAACGCCGCGGGCAAGGTTTCGGCGATGAAAACGTCCCATTCGCGCACCGCCGCCAGCTTGGCCGCGGCATGGCCAGCCTCGTCGCGCAATCGTCCAAGCTCGGCGGACGGCCGCAGCCGCGCCATCAGCCACAGCGCGGCGCGCAAGGCGCGCCAGCCATTGCGCAGGCCATGGATGGCTTCGGCGTCGCCGGTCGCCAGCACGTCGCGCTCCGCCGCGAGCACCGCTTCATGGCCTTCGCGCACGACGGCGAGGATGGCAGGCCCGGCGGGCGAGCGGGGTGCCAGATCGCCTTGAGGTTCCGCTGCCTGCGCCATGCCGCTGATCGAAGCGCCTCCGATTGGAATTTGCCGGAAAGATAGACCGATTTGGCGACGGTGACGAGGGCGCGCCACTGGCCCCGGACAAAGCCGCAACCGAAGCAGCGGTCGAGCGTTGACGGTTTCGAGCGATGCAACCAGTATCGGAAGCTAGCGTCATGACCGTCACACGCAACGTCGCCGTTATCGTCGGCAGCCTTCGCAAGGGTAGCTACAATCGGCTGGCGGCGCAGGCGCTCGCCAAGCTGGCGCCGCCGAGCCTTGATCTCAAGATTATCGAGATCGGCGACTTGCCGCTCTATAACGAGGACATCGATGCCAAGGGCGCGCTGCCCGTGGCATGGGCGGCGTTTCGGGACAGCATCAAGCGAACCGATGCGGTGTTGTTCGTCACCCCCGAATATAATCGTTCGGTTCCGGGCGTGTTGAAAAATGCCATCGATGTCGGCTCACGCCCTTATGGCCATAGCGTCTGGATACGAAAGCCGACCGCGATCATGAGTGTGTCGCCCGGTGCCATCGGCGGCTTTGGCGCCAACCATCACCTTCGGCAATCGCTGGTGTTTCTCGACATGCCGATCATGCAGCAACCCGAAGCCTATATCGGCAACGCCGCGACGCTGTTTGCCGAGAATGGCAGCCTGGCGAATGACAGCTCGAGGACGTTCTTTAAAAGCTTCATCGACGCCTTCGCGGCCCTGATCGAGCGCAGTCTCGACTGAGGCGGCAAGCGGCTTCCCACCAATCCTCGAAGCAAGGAGAAAGTCCATGTCGAACCCGCACGGAAGCTTCATCTGGTACGAACTGACGACAACCGATACCGCCGCCGCCGGGCGCTTTTACGCTGACGTCATCGGCTGGCGTGTCGGCGAACCCATGGGACCAGATTTGGACTATCAAATCTTCTCGGCAGGCGAGGAAGGGGTCGCCGGCATGATGGCGATTGCCGCCGGCACCGCCAAGCGTCCCGGCTGGGTCGGCTATATCGGCGTCGACGATGTCGATGCAGTGGCCGCCGGCATTACCGCGGCCGGCGGCGCCGTGCATATGCCCGCCACGGATCTGGCCGGCGTCGGCCGCATGGCGATGGTCGCCGATCCGCAGGGCGCTGTCTTCTACGTCATGCGCGGCGTGAGCGATGAATCGAGCCCGTCGTTCAGCCCAACGGCTGTCGGTCATTGTGCGTGGAACGAGCTTGCAACCAGCGACCTTGCCGCCGCGATCGCCTTCTACACCGCCGGGTTCGGCTGGACCAAGGGCGACGTCATGCGCATGGGCGAGATGGGCGATTATCAATTCATCAACCATGGCGGGCAAATGATCGGCGCGATGATGAAAGGCCCCGCCGGTGCCCCGCCGGCCTGGAGCTTTTACGTCCGCGTCGACGACATCGACGCCGCGGCGAAGCGTATTACCGACGGCGGCGGCAATGTCGGCCAAGGCCCGATGCAGATTCCGGGCGACGAATATGCCGTCGTCGCCACCGATCCGCAGGGCGCGACGTTCGGCCTCGTCGGCAAGCGGATCTGATGACCAGCATCACCCCCTGCCTGTGGTCCGATGGCCGGGCCGAGCAGGCCGCGACCTTTTACGTCTCGCTGTTCCCTGATTCAAAAATCGACTCCGTCATGCGCGCGCCCGCCGACTATCCGGCCGGCAAGCAGGGGGACGTCGTTCTGGTCGAGTTCACGCTCGCCGGCCGGGCCTTTCAGGGCCTGAACGGCGGCCCGGAGTTCAAGTTCACCGAGGCGATCTCGATGTCGATCGGGGTTGACGGCCAGGCCGAGGTCGACCGGTTATGGGCTGCGCTGATCGCCGATGGCGGAACGCCGGGCCAGTGCGGCTGGCTCAAGGACAAGTTCGGCATGTCGTGGCAGGTCGTGCCCTCGGAACTGGAGCGTTTGATGCGTGATCCAGACCCCGCCAGGGCCAGGCGCGCGATGCTGGCAATGATGCAGATGACAAAGATCGATGTCGCCGCGCTTGAAGCCGCCGCCGCCGGAGAGGGCCCGGTTTCGTGATGGAGTCGCTGGCCCCGCGGGTTCACCCCTTCATCGCAGAAGAAGCTCCGCGCTATTGCAACATCGCCGCCAATGCCCGGCGCAAGTCGTCGGCCTTGACAGGCTTGTGCAACAGGATGTCTGCGGCGTCGACGGCGGCGCTGGAACCGTCCATGGCGATGTCACCCGTCAACACGATGATCGGAATAGGGCGACCGGCCCGCGACACGATTTCGGTTGCGGCCGCAATTCCGGTCATGCC
>JANNJH010000202.1:0-9690 GCA_031405775.1 Sphingomonadales bacterium
GAGGCACACGGATCTGCCGACAAATTATGGCTCCGCTGTTCGCGGTGTCATCATATGTCGATGATGGATGCCCCTGGAAAGGCTGCCGCAGGATGGTGCTCAACAACCAGACCGCGGCGTTGCAGGTCGGTGACCAGGTGCCGGTTGCCACCCAGTCGGCGGTCGGCGTCGTCAACCCCGATTCGCCGATCGTCAATTCGATCCAGTATCGCGACACCGGCGTCATCCTGAAGGTGACGCCGCGGGTCAACGCCGGGGGACTGGTGTTGCTCGATATCGCCCAGGAGGTCAGCGACGTGGCGCTGACCGATTCGTCGAACATCAATTCGCCGACGATCTCGACACGCCGGATCTCGACGTCGATCGCCGTGCAGGACGGCCAGATCATCGCCCTCGGCGGCCTCATTCGCGACACCCGTTCAAAGGGCAAGACCGGGCTGCCCTATCTGTCACGCATCCCGATCGTCGGCAGCCTGTTGTTCGGCCGCACCAATGATTCGACCGTGCGGACGGAATTGCTGGTGTTGCTCAAGCCGCGCGTGGTTCGCACCCCCGACGACGCCCAGGCCGTCACCGACGAACTGCGCGCCAAGATCCGCACCGTCGAGCCGATCGCCAGTGGTCGGATGCCATGACCGCCTCCGCCGCGCCGCGTTGCCCCGATCGTGACGGCGATGCCGGCTATGCCATCCTTGCCGCCGTCGTCGCCATCGCCGTGCTGGCACTGATGTCGCTCGGGCTGATCGACAGCGGCCGAGGCGTTGCCGCCGGGGTGCTCGCCGAGGCCGAGCATGCCCGCCTTGTTGCCGCCGCCGACGCCGGGCTGGCGATTGCCGTGCGCGCCCTTGCCGAGCCCGATCGCGCCCGCCGCTGGTCGATCGACGGCCGGTCGCGCAACCTGCGCTTTGCCGGCACCGACCTTGTCATCACCATCGAGGACGAACGCGGCAAGGTGCCGCTAAACCACATGACCGACGAACAGGCCCGGGCGTTGTTCGAAGCACTTGGCACGTCGGGCACCGCGCTCGAAACCCGCACCGACGCCTTTCTCGACTGGCTCGATGAAGACGACGACGCCCGCCAGGATGGCGCCGAAGCGCCCTATTATGCGCCGTTGCAACGCCGTCCGCGCAATGGCGCGCTGCGCAGTGTCGAGGAACTGATGCTTGTGCGCGGCATGACCCCCGATGTCGTCGAGCGGCTGCGCGGCGTCGCCACGGCCTATGCCGACCGGCGCGAAGGCTTTGACGATCGCTTTGCGACGCCGCTGGCGCTGTCGGTGATCAGCGGCGGCGGGCTCGGTTCGCCCGCCGTCATCAACCGCGAGCGCGAGCTTGCCGGGCAGCGCGTCGCCATCGTGCTTGCCGATGGCGACGCGCTTGTCGGCCGTCCGCTGACGATCCGCGTCGTGGCGCAGCGCCCC
The DNA here is from genome assembly GCA_031405775.1 of Sphingomonadales bacterium. Taxonomy (GTDB): domain Bacteria; phylum Pseudomonadota; class Alphaproteobacteria; order Sphingomonadales; family Sphingomonadaceae; genus Sandarakinorhabdus. The sequence continues at coordinate 1,424 of JANNJH010000202.1, forward strand.
GGCGGCGCTGGCTTCGTCCGCGCCACGGTGATCGAACTGACCGGCCGCGCCGCCAGCCCCTATGTGGTCCGCGCGCTTGACCGGTGACCAGCGTCCCGCTGCCGCCAGCATGGCGCCCGAACCTGGCCCGTGGCATGTCCGCGGTGCGCTCGCACTGCTTTGCGCGGCGGTGTCGTACAATTTCCCGCTGGCGATCCTCAATGCCCATGGCGTCGCCATAGGCCGCTCCACGCTGATCGTCGTCGAGGCGGTGTTGATGGGCTTTGGCCTGCTGTTGGCAATGACGCGCTGGCGGATGGAGATGACGCGCTGGCTGCTGATGATCGCCGCCTTTCTCGGGCTGTCGCTGATCCTGTCGCAGTTCCGCCAGAGCTTTGACCCCAAGTCGCTGCGCGACACGCTGATGTTCGCGGTGTTCATCATGACCGGCATGCTGGTGCCGTGGCGCGACGCCCGTCGGGTGATCGTCGCGCTGCATATCGTCATCCTGCTGGTGATGTTCATCGAAGTGCTGTTTCCGGCGCAATATGGCGCCTTCGTCGACCCGCGCGCCTATTTCATCAACAGCCGCGGCTTTACGCTGGAACAGCTTGGTGGCGATTCGAACCTGTTCGGCGCGGTCCGGCCCGATGAACGCTATTTTCTGCCCTGGATCGGCTGGAACCGCGCGTCATCGATCTTCCTCGAACCGCTCAGCCTCGGAAATTATGTCAGCTTCGCGGCGCTGGCGATGCTGCTCTATTGGCGAGATTGGTCTTGGCCGATGCGGGTGTTCATGGCTTTTTCGTCGGTGATCATCCTGGTTGGCAGCGATGGCCGCTTCGCTGGGACCAGTGCCGTCCTGCTGGTGCTGCTGGCGCCGCTGCTGCGCCGACTGCCGGCGGTGCTGGCGATTTTCTACCTGCCGCTCGGCATATTGCTCGCGCGTTTGTTCAGCCAGGCGCTGCAATGGCGTCCGATGAACGACGACTTCCCCGGGCGAATGGCGCGCGGCATGAAGCAGTTGTTCAAGCTTGACTGGCACGATGTCTCGGGCTTTTCGATCCCGACCCCGGCGCTGGCCGACAGCGGCATCGCCTATCTGGTGATGTCGCAATCGCTGGTGGGCGTCGTCATGCTGCAGATGTTTCTCTACCTCCAGCCGGCGCTGCGGCAGCCCGAGCAACGACTCTATCTCCATGCCACGGCGCTGACCTTTACCTTGTCGATCCTCGTCTCGATCTCGATGCTGTCGATCAAGACCGCGGGCTTTTACTGGTTCCTGATGGGGGTGATGATCGTGTTGCCCGCACGCGAAAATGCCCGCCGACCATGACGGTCGACGGGCATCGGGGCGTCCTGAACGTCGTGCGTCAGGCGAAATAGTCGACGAACGTGCCGCCAGCGCCATCGCTGGTTGCAACGAAATGCGTTGCGTCAAAGCTTCCGGTCAAGGTGAAGGAAAATGCCTTGAGCGCGCCCGCACCGTCGGGATCGATGGTCAGGACATTGTCGGCAAAGGCGAAAGTCGCCGCCGCCGGATTGGCGATATTGGTAAAGTTCAGCCGATCGCCGGAGCTAAAGTCGGTGATTGTGTCGCCAGCGAAATTCTTGACGCCATCCTTGAAGATGTCGGCGCCGGCACCGCCGGTCAGCCTGTCGAAGCCAAGGCCGCCGGTGATGATGTCGTCGCCAGCACCGCCGTCCAGTATGTCATCGCCCCCAAGGCCGAAGATGGCGTCGGCGCCCGTCGAACCGATGATGCTGTCGTCGCCCGCGCCGGCGTTGATGGCCTTGATGCCGACCAGTTGGATGTTGGTGAAGTCCAGCGCATCGGGGTCGGGCGAACCGACGATCATGACATTGCTGAAGCCGTTGGCGGAGATGATCTCGATTCCGCTCATCGCGGCGATGCCGATCCTGGCGCCATTGGCCCCGGCGTGGATCGAGTCGATGCCGATGCCGCCGTCGAAGCTATCGAAGCCGTTGCTGCCCGAAACCACGAAGATATCGTCGCCGGCGTCGCCGAACAGATAGTCGAAGCCGGCGCCGGCGATTATCGTATCGTCGCCGTTATTGCCATGGACGGTGTCGGACCCGGCGCCGCCATCGAGATAGTCATTGCCAAGGCCGCCGCTGAGGATGTCGTCGCCCGACGAACTCAGAATGCGGTCATCGCCGAGCCCGCCATTGATGGTATCGGCGACCTTGCTGCCCTTGACGATGTCGTTGCCCGCGCCGGCGTTGATCGCGGCGAAATCGCCCTCGGCGATGATCAGGCCCGTAAGATTGATGAAGTCGTCGGCCGCGGTGCCCGAGATGGTGACGTTGGCGAACCCGCCGGCATTGATTTCCTCGATCCGGGCGAGCGCGTTGGTCGCCAGGGTGATGACGGCATTGTCCTTGCCGGCGCTGATCACGTCATAGCCGTTGCCGCCCTGGTAGATGTTGGCGCCGCCGCCGGTGACGATGAAAGTGTCGTCGCCTTCGCCGCCGGTCAGGATGTTGTTGCCGCCGCCGCCGTTGATGGTGTCGTTGCCGTCGCCGCCGACCAGCGTGTCGTCATTGGTGCCGCCGTTGATGACGTCGTCGCCCGCCGTGGCGATGATGGTCTGGCCACCGTTACCGCCATCGATCGACACGATGTCGGTCAGCGTGATCGCCGAGAAATCGAAAACGCCGGGGCCGGCTGCCGTGACGATCCGCACATTCGCACGGCCATTCGCCGAGATTTCCTGGATATTGGCAAGGCTGGCGATACCGATCGCGACATTGTCGGCCGATGCCGCGAGGATATTGATGCCGATGCCGCCGTCGAAATGGTCGAATCCCGCCTGGAAGCCGACGAGGAAGGTATCGTCACCACCGCCGCCGACCAGCGTGTCGTTGCCGCCGCCGCCGTTGATGACATCGCCGTTCGCCGAACCGGTGATCGTGTCATTGCCGGCACCGCCGTTGATCGAACTGATCCCGACGAGCAGCGTGTTCGAAAAATCGAGGCTGTCGTCGCCGATCGTGCCGATGATGCTGACCGGGACAAAGCCGCCAGAATTGATCTCCTCGACTCCCGAGACAAAGCGTAGGCCGATTGCGACATTGTTGGCGGTGGCGACGATCTTGTCATAACCGTCGCCGCCGGTGATGTTGTCGGCGCCCTCCTTGACCCCGACATTGAAAATATCGTTGCCGCCTTGGCCATCAAGGACGTCGTTGCCGAAACCACCGATGAAAATGTCATTGCCGGCGTTGCCGGTGAGATTGTCCTGGCCGCCTTTTCCCGCAATCGTCCAATCTTCGGCGGTGGGCGCCGTGAACACATCATTCGCCTTCGTTCCGGTAAAAATCGGCATCGCTCACCCCATTCAATGTTCGGTTAAATCGATAAACTGGTTAATATTTATCAGGGGGATATCAGCGTCACATGACGCAGCTATTGCCAATTTATGACAACAGACGATTTTTTATCGCTGTCAGTCCAGGCTCGGCCGTATCGCGCCATTGTCGGTCTCCGCCGTCGCCGGGATCAGGCCCCAGACGCTGAAAACCGCAGGATGTTGCCCGCCGGAGCGACTGCGCCGCGAAACGGCATCGACCATCGCGCCGACCGGCCTGCCATCGAGCGCGGCGGCGGCGCCGGGGAAGTGATAGAAGATATGCGCTCCGATCCGCCCGACGCGCACCATCGCCGGCGCCCAGCGCGGCGCGACATAATCGGCATGATAATGTGTCGCCCTGCCGACCGTCGGCGGCAACAGCCCGTCGACGGCTTCGACCGCGATTGCCAGCGCCGATGCCCAGCTGCGCCGCGACAAGGATCGCCGCATCGATCCGTCGCAGGTAAAGGTGAATTGGCAGCCGGTGCGCCGCTGTGATCCTTGGAAGACGACGCTGCAGACGGTCTTGGGAAACGCCCGATGCCGAGCCCGGTTGAGGATCACCTGCGCCACCGCCTGCTTGCCGGCCTCGGGTTCGTTGCCGGCTTCATAACCGATCGCCCTGGCAAGACAGTCGATCGACGACAGGCGATCCGCGTCCGACATCGTGCTTCGCGTCGCACCGGCAAGTGGCGCGAATACCGATTCGGGCGACGCCAACGCGCTGGCGGGGCGGTCGGCACGGTCGGCCGAGAATGGGCCGAACGCATCCCGCGCCAGCGCGGCGCTCGCCATAGACGGCGTTACCGTCATGATTGCAACGACTAGCAACGATCGGGTGGTGCACAGCGTCGTCAACCCATCCACCCTATTCGATCGGAACCAGACTCGATGAGCGGCTATATCGACACCAATTGTTGCAGTTATGTTGCAGGTTTGTCTGTTGTCACGCAATTTTCATATTGATGGTCTCAAGAGAAGCCACACGGAGATTGTCGAACGCGAATTGTTCGGCTGACACGTTGGTCATCAATAGGGCGCGTCTTCGCGGTGCGAGGCGCCAACGGACGGCCATGGTCACGAGGTCGGGGGTCAAGCGAGCAGGACGATGAGCGGCTTTTCGAACATTACCCAGATGGTGCTTGCCGTTCGCGGCCGCTGGAAAGTCGCGTGCCTTGTCGCGGCCGCGGTTGCCGTGACGATCTGTGCTGTCGCAGCTGTATTGCCGCCAAATTATACCGCGACCACCTGGATCGTCTTCAACAATCGCGGTTCCGATGCGATTGTCGACAAGAACGACAGCCTGGCCTTCGCCGCCTACGTCAATGGCGAAGTCGACTTGATCAACAGCCGCCGCGTGCTTCAGCGCGTCGCCGGTAACAAGGCCCTGCTCGGTGATCCGCGAACGCTGGCGCAGCGCGATCGCCACCACAAGGGCGGTGCGCCGCTCAGCGACTGGCTCGTCGATCATATCGGCCGCAACGTTACCGTGGCTTCGGCCAAGGGAGTCCGCACGGTTTCGATTTCGACCGAGTTCGACGACCCGATATGGGCGGCGACCGTCGCCAACACGATCGCCCGGTCCTATCTCGATACCGCGGTCGATCTGAAAGTCTCGCCGGCGCGCCAGAACGTGGCATTCTTCAAAGCGCAGACAGCGACGCGCGCCGCCGAACTCGCAGCGGTCCAGTCGAGGCTCGACGATTTCCTGCGGCAGACCGGCATGACCGGTCTTGAGGCCAATACCGACACCGACGAATTGCAGATGCGCGCCCTGGCCGAACGGCTGGGCGCCGCGCAGGCCGAAAAGGCCGGATCGGCGGCGCAAAGCGGTCTTGGCGGCATCGATACGGCGGTATCGGCGGGCAAGATCACCAGCCCCGTGGTCCAGCAACTGCGCTCATCGATCGCCGCCCAGTCGGCGCTTCTGCGCGACCTGCAGGTGCTCAGCGGCCCGAATTTTCCGGCGGTGGTGCAGGCGCGGGCGCGGCTGGCGGAACTCGAGGGCCAATTGGCAGCCGAACTCGGCAAGGTGGCGCGCGGTATCGAGCGCAACAACGTCGCGGTCGGCCGCGAAACTGCCCAGATCGGCGCGATGGAAACCCAGAAGCGGCGCGTGCTGACATCGACCGCCGCCAACCGCGCCCGGTTGCAGGTGCTGACCGGCGGCGTCGACCGCGCCAAGGCGAACTATGACGCGGTGGCGGCTCGCCTCGCCGATGTCGAACTGGCGAGCGCGGTGGAGGCCCCCAGCGCGGCGATCCTGTCGCCGGCGGTCGTGCCGCGCGGCGCTTCCTTCCCGAATTGGCCGAACATCCTTGTCCTGGCGCTGGCTGCCGGGCTGGTTTTCGGCGTCATCGCCGCGCTTGCGAAGGAACTGATGGTTCCGCGTGTTCGCTCCCGCTTCGATCTCGAAGCCCTGCTCGGAGGTGCTCCCGTGCTCTGCGATCTGACCGCCTGAGATGCGAATCCTCAGTTCTCACCGCGACAATGTCGAACCGATCGACGGCCGCATCGACCGGTCGTCCGAACCGCGTATCGCGGCGAACGAGGCGCTTGACCGCATCGGCGAACGACTCGTCGCAGCCGGCGTCGTGCTGCCCGAACAGGCCGAACAGGTCGCGCGAGCGCAGCGCGGTTCCCAACAGCGCTTCGGCGAAACCGCGGTGGCTCTGGGCTTTGCTTCGCAGGAAGCCGTCGATGCCGTCCTCGCCAGCCAGTTCAACTTTTCGGTCGCAGCGCCCGGCGCATCGCAGCTCGATCCGTCACTGATCACGGCGCGCGGCCAGCGCGATCGCGCTTCGGAACTGGTTCGCAGCCTGCGCACCAATCTGTCGCATGTGCTCGCCGACTGGCCGGGCGAAGCAACGCCCGCGGTAACGGTTGCCAGCCTGACCGCCGGAGTCGGACGCCGCCTCATCGCCAGCAATCTTGCCATCGCTTCGGCGCAAGCGGGCGTGCGGACCCTGCTGATCGACGCCGATCTGCGCAATCCCGCTCTCCAGGCCTTGTTCAACGCGCCCGATCGCGCTGGTCTGTCGACCCTGCTTGCCGGTCGGCAGTCGAGCCCGAAGACCCAAGCCATCGAGGCCATTCCCGGGCTTTGTTTCCTGCCGGCCGGCCCGATTCCGCCCAATCCCGCCGAACTGCTCGGCAAGCTCGAAACGGTGCTGCCCATGCTACGCGCCGAAACCGGCGCCGCGCTGATCCTCATCAATGCGCCACCGCTCGATGCCGCCGAAGACCTTTATGTCATCGCGGCGGCAGCGCCCGCGGTGCTGATGGTGACACGGCGCCACTATACCCTCGCCCGGCCGCTGGCCGCGGCGGCAGCGCGACTGCGGCTGGCGGGCGCGACGATCATCGGTTCGGTGCTCAATGTGGCTTGATTTCGAACGTCTCGCGGTCGGCGATGGTGGCGCGCTGGCGTTCGGATTCCCGCGCCAGAATCCGCCGGAATGGCGGCAGAACTGGCAAGCGGTTGTCCACCAGATCGCCATCACCCCCGACATCGATGCCAAGGATGCGCTGCTTGACGATTTTGCCCGTGGCATCGGCGTGCGGACACTTGGGTTCGTCAACGCCCATGCGATGAACAGCGCCGTGACCAACGCCGGCTTCGCCGCCGATCTTCTCGATCTCGATCATCTCGTTCGCGACGGCGTCGGCGTCCTTGCACTCTACCGCATGATCGGCGCCCGCTCGGGGGTCAACCTCAACGGCACCGACCTGCTGCCCGAATTGATCGCGCGCTTTGCCGGTCGCCGGATCGCGTTGTTTGGAACGCAACTCCATCTCGTCGATCGCGTCGCCGAGAGGTTGCGGCGCGACCATGGCTGCGAAGTCGTCACCGCCGATGGCTTCCAGCCCGATGGTTATTACCTGAAGCGCGTCGCCCAGACCCGTCCCGACCTCGTCGTGCTCGGGATGGGTATGCCCAAGCAGGAACGCGTCGCCCGCCAGCTCAAGCATGGCCTTCGCCAGGATGTGGCGATCGTCTGCGGCGGGGCGATCCTCGATTTTCTATCCGGCCACAAACCTCGCGCGCCGCTGTGGATGCGGAAATGCGGTCTAGAATGGGCATTCAGATTGAGCTTGGAACCCAAACGTCTTTTCCGTCGCTATGTGATCGGCAACCCGCTTTTCCTGCTGCGCTCGGCGGTCCTTGCGCTGCGGCCCAAGCCCCCGGAGCGCAAGCCGCGAAGCTTGCCCGAACGGCGGCCCTCCACCGCGCCCTTCGGTATCGGCGGCCCGGCGGCGGCGCTTGCGCCACCGCCACCGCCGCCGGCAAATCCATCCTTGGTTCTTGCGCCGAGCACCGTGCCGAAAGCCGCCCCGTTCGCGGAACGTCCGACTCCGGTCGACGAGCCTGTCCCTCTGCTGGCGCCGGTCAGGGCCGTCGCCGCATCGGCGGTATCGGTGTTCTCGGCCAACCGCCCGGTGGTGGCGCGCAATGATCTTTACGGCCGCCAGCCCGATCTCGACCGGCTCCTCGACTGGGTGCTCGATCAGAGCGGCAACGCGCTGATCTATGGGCCGCGCGGCTATGGCAAGACGTCGTTGGTGCGGGTGTTCGGCGAGATCGCCGATTCGCGCCAGCATGTCGTGCTCTATGCCTCGGGGTCACGCGATATCGGCTTCGACGCCTTGATGCGGTCGTATCTGGGCGAGATTGCCGACAATGGCCTCGTGCCCGCCGTCGATGCGGCGACCAGCCTGACCGTCCAGAACGTCGCGACGCGTCTTGCCGGCATCACCGATGCGTCGGTGGTGCTGATCATCGACGCTGTCCCGGGCCGGGTGCGATGCGCCATCGGAAAACGTCCGCTCAAGCGTCACGACATCGACATCGGCGTCGAGATCGCGGCGCAGCGTGGCGCACAATTGCCGCACCGATTCCTCGAGGCCACCCTG
>JANNJH010000203.1:0-8841 GCA_031405775.1 Sphingomonadales bacterium
CGGCAACTCGGCCAGCGCGAACGGCGGCGGAATCTCTCTTTTTCATACCAACTTGTCGGCTGCCGGCAGCACGATCAACGGCAACACGGCCGGCACCGATGGCGGCGGCATCTTCGCCTTTGTCAGCAACGTGACGGCTACCGCCAGCTCGATCAATGGCAACTCGACCACAAGATTGAGCGGCGCGATCTATACGCCCGGCCGCGAACTCAGGATCAACGGCAACGCGGACATCAGCGTTACCTGCCTGAAGTTCGTCGCTCGGCGGTTGGAGTTCAGCGGCACGAACAAGATCACCAACACCTGCGCGTCGGGTGCGTTCCAGGGTAGTTATGTGAGGCTCGTCGCATGAAACATCGCCCGATCTTGCCGCTTCGCGCCTTGCTGCGCGATCGCAAAGCCAGCAGCGCGGTTGAATTCGTGCTGCTCGTGCCGATCCTGTTCGGCTTTTTCGCCGGCGCCTACGACTTGGCGCGCGGCGTCCAGATGAAGCTGGCGCTGGCTGAAACCACCGCGCGCACGGCCGAAATGGCCACCGGGCGCAACCTTGTCGCCAATTCCTATGACTATCTTGGGCCCGAGGCCGCAGCCGCCTATGGAGCGCCGCTGCGCGGCCCTCCCCAGGTCACGAGCGTGCTCGAATGCGACAATGTGCCGAACGCCGACTTCGCCACCGGGAAGTGCGCGATCGGCACCCAGACAATTCGCTTCGTTACCGTCGCCATTTCGGCCGACTATGTGCCGTTCTTCAACTGGGGCGGGCTGTTGGACGGCATCGTCCTTCAAGGCTCGACAACCGTGAGGGTCCAATGATCACCCGCTTCAAAAGCCTCGGCAAATCGGGCGCGGCGGCGATGGAATTCGCCTATATCGTGCCGATCTGGGTGGTGATGGTTTTTTCGTTCATCAATGTCGGCATCTATTTTTTCGCCGCCGCCGGGTTGAAGCATTCGATCGACGAGGCGTCGCGCTATGCGACGATATGGCCGTCGCCGACCGATGCGCAGCTCGCCCAACGCATCAATGCGACGCGCTTCGGCTATGACCCCGCACGCCTCAGCGCGCCGACGTTCCTGCGCGGGTCATCGCAGGGCTCCAACTATGTCGATATCACGCTCAACTACCAGACGTCGCTCAATTTCCTCGTCGTGAGCTTTCCGGCAATAACGATCACCGAACGCCGCCGCGCCTATAGGTCATTGTCGGCGATTTGACGCCGCCTGAACGACCGACACCCGGGCTTCACGCCCGGGGGTGGGCGTTGCGGTAAACATCGAGCAGATGCGCCGCGTCGACCGCGGTGTAGATCTGCGTCGATGACAGGCTGGCGTGACCGAGCAGTTCCTGGATCGAGCGCAGGTCGGCGCCGCGCGCCAGCAAATGCGTCGCGAAACTGTGGCGCAGCGCGTGCGGCGTCGCGCTGTCGGGCAGCCCCAACGCCGGCCGGGCGGCGCGAATCGCGGCGCGGACGATACCGGGATCGAGCGGCCCGCCGCGCACCCCCCGGAACAACGGCAAGTCACGCGATGGTGGCCACGGCGTCAATTTTACGTAGGCGGTGATGGCATCGGCGACGACCGGCAAGATCGGAACGATGCGTGCCTTGTTGCGCTTGCCGGTGACGGTGATGACGGCGCCCAGCGGCAGCACGGCGCCGGTCAGTGACAGCGCCTCGGCAATGCGCAGCCCGGCGCCATAGAGCAGCAACAGCACGGCGGTATCGCGAGCGGCGGTCCATGGGCGGCGCGCGTCATCGCCGACGGCCGCGATCAGCCCCGAGGCATCGGCCGGCGACACCGGGCGCGGCACCCGGCGTGCTAGCTTGGGGGATTTAAGGCCGGCCATGCCATCGCAGGCGACCCCTTGCGTGCGCCGCGCCCAGCCGAAAAAGGTCCGTAACGCCGAGACTTCGCGGGCGACGGAGACGCTCGCAAGGCCGCCTCCGCGACGGCTGGCGAGAAAGGCGCGGAAATCCGCCGGCGTCAGCGCGGCGAGTTGCGCCGACCCGACCGGGCCTCCGACATGGCCCGACAGGAAATCGCCAAACCGTTCGAGCGTCGAGCCATAGGCGCGGACGGTGTGCGGCGACAGCCGCCGCGCGTCGGCAAGGCTGGCGAGCCAAATGGCGGTGAGCGTGTCAAGACTGGCGCTCACCGATCGATCACCGGATCATGGTCACAGGATCGATTGCCCGGTCTTGGCCCAATCAGCCGTGAACATCGCCAGCCCCTTGTCGGTCAGCGGATGGTTGGCCAGCGCGCGGATCACCGACGGCGGCATCGTCGCGACATCGGCGCCAAGCTTGGCGGCCTGGAGGACATGGACGGGATGACGGACCGAGGCGACGAGGATCTCGGTATCGAAGGCGTAATTGTCATAGATCATCTTGATGTCTTCGATGAGCGCCATGCCGTCGAAACCGATATCGTCGAGCCGGCCGACGAAGGGCGAGATAAAGGCGGCGCCGGCCTTGGCGGCGAGCAGCGCCTGGTTGGCCGAAAAACACAAGGTGACGTTGACCATGACGCCCTGGTCGGACAGCGTCTTGCAGGCGGCGAGGCCGTCCATGGTCAGCGGCACCTTGATGCAGATGTTGTCGCCCAGCTTGCGCAGCACATCGGCCTCGCGCAGCATGTCGGCGGTCGTTGTGGCGACGACTTCGGCCGACACCGGGCCTTCGGTCAGGCTGGCGATTTCCTTGATGACTTCGAGGAAGTTGCGCCCCGACTTGTGGATCAGCGACGGGTTGGTGGTGACACCATCGAGCAGGCCGGTGGCGGCGAGCGCGGCGATTTCGGCGGTATCGGCAGTGTCGGCGAAGAACTTCATGTCAGAGCTTTCTGTACGGGATCGCGCCTTCCTAGCCAAAAATCACGCCGAGCGCAGCACCCAATCATAATCGAGCGGCGTGACGACGGCATTGTAACGTTCGGCCTCGACGCGCTTCATCGTCGCGAACATCTCCGCGGCGCGCCCGCCCCAATAATCGCCGAGCAAGCGCGAGCCTTCGAACAGCGCCAGCGCATGCGCCCAATCAGTCGGCAGGCGTTCGCCGCTGGCATAGCCGTCGCCGGTGACCGCCGGGCCGGGATCGATGGCGTGGGTCAGGCCGTGGTGGATGCCCGCCAGCACCGCCGCGACCGCCAGATAGGGGTTCGCATCGGCGCCCGACAATCGGTGTTCGAGGTGGCGCGACGTCGGCGGCCCGGCCGGAACGCGCAACGGCACGGTGCGGTTGTTGACGCCCCAGCCGGCGCGGACCGGGGCATAGCTGTTGGGCTTGAAGCGGCGATAGCTGTTGGCGTTGGGGGCGAACACCGCGATCGACGCCGGCATCAGCATCGCTGCCCCACCTATCGCATGGCCGAGCGCCGTCGAGCCTTGGGGATCGGCGGAGGCGAAGATATTGCGGCCCTTTTCATCGTCGATCGAGACATGGATATGCAACCCCGACCCCGACAGTTCGGCGAAGGGCTTGGCCATGAAGGTGGCGGCGCGGTGGTGGCGATCGGCGACACCCTTGGCGGCGCGCTTGAAGCGCACGGCGTCGTCGCAGGCGGCGAGCGCGTCAGGCTTGTGGGCCAGCGTCATTTCATATTGGCCGGCAGCATATTCGCCGATCGCGGCGCCGGTCGGCAGGCCAAGGTCGTCACAGGCGGCCCATAGATCGCGGAGGTATTCACCATCGAGATCATTGCTGTCGAGGCCATAGACCTGCCGGTGCTGCGGCACCCGGCCATCATTGTTGCGGGCAAGGCGGATGCCGCCGTCGCGCGTCCGGCGGGCGTCGAGCAGGTAGAATTCGAGCTCGCAGGCGACGACCGGCGTCAGGCCGTCGGCGGTGAAGCGCCCCAGAACATTTTGCAGGATGCGACGCGGATCGAGGTCGCAGGCGCGGCCATCCAATTCGTGCATCGACAGCATGACTTCGGCGCTGTCGCCCCCCAGCCAGGGCGCAAGCGCGAGCGTTCCCGGCACCGGCCAGGCGAGGCGATCGGCGTCGCCATCCTCCCACACCATCCCCGATTCCTCGACATCGAGCCCGGTGATATCGACAACAAGGATCGAGCCAGGCAGGTAGCGGCCCTGTTCGAAGGCGCCGAGGAATTCATGGGCGCGCAACCGCTTGCCGCGCGGCACGCCGGCAAGGTTGGTGTAGTAGATATCGAGGAATTCGACGCCGGGGTTAGCGGCGACAAAGGCCGCCAGTTCGGCAGGATCGGCGGCGGTGGCGGGGCGCTTCATCCGCCACTGCGTAGCGCGAACCTCGCTCCTGCCGCAACCGCCACCGCTTTTTAGAAAAAGAAAATGTAGATGAGGATGATGATCGGGATCGGAACCCCGATCGCCCACAAGAGACAACCCTTGCCCATGGAAAGATCCTTTTGATTGACCATGTATCAACCGATTGGCGCGCCGATGGTTCCGCCGCGACCGCGCCCGATCCTCGGGGATCGTGCTGGCCGCCAGGGTAGATCGCCGTCGGCGCGACAAGTTCGACCGCGGTCATGGCGCGCGCAGCATAGCGGTTGGCGGCGCCGCTGCCAGCGGCTATCCATGGGCGATGACTTCATCCCTGACCCAAGACGATATCACTCTGGCGCACGCGCTTGCCGATGCGGCGGCGGCGGCGATCCGGCCCTATTTTCGCCGGCCGTTCCTCGTTGAAACCAAGGAGGATTTCTCCCCCGTCACCATCGCCGACCGCAGCGCCGAGGCAGCGATCCGCGCGCTGCTCGCCGAGCATCGCCCCGACGACGGCGTCATCGGCGAGGAATATGGCGACGACCGCCCCGATGCGGCGCGGGTCTGGGTGCTCGACCCCATCGACGGGACGCGGGCGTTCGTGGCGGGGCGCCCGCTGTTCGGCACGCTGATCGCGCTTATGCACGATGGCATCCCGGTGCTCGGCCTGATCGACCAGTGCATTGCCGGCGACCGCTGGATCGGCGCTGTGGGAGCACAGACGACGCTCAATGGCCATGCCGCGTATGTCCGGCGCTGCGGCGGGCTTGGGCGTGCGCATCTGGCGACGACGTCGCCATGGCTGTTCGATGGCGACGATGTTGCCGGCTTCGACAGGTTGCGGCGGGCGGCGGGCGATACGCTGCTCGGCGGCGATTGCCACAATTATGGCCTGGTGGCGTCGGGGCATCTCGATGTCGTCGTCGAATCCGGGCTGAAGATCCACGACTGGGCGGCGCTGGTGCCGGTGGTGACGGGCGCCGGCGGCGTGATGACCGATTGGGCGGGCAAGCCGTTGCGACAGGGCAGCGACGGGCGCGTCATCGCGGCGGGCGATGCGGGCGTCGCGGACGAAGTCCGGGCGATGCTGGCGGGATAGGGGCGCTTTCACCCAGATTGAACACGCCCCTCTCCCGTGAGGGGAGAGGCGAGAGACGCCGCGCTTGCGGCGGAGGTCGCATCCGCTCCAGCGACGGAGGTCGCATCCGCTCCAGCGACGGAGGTCGCATCCGCTCTGGCGGCGGCCCGGGTGAGGGTGTTATTTCTTCTGGCAAGTCGAGGCACACCCTCACCCGCCGCTCGCGACGGAGGTCGCCTTCGCGTCGCCGCGCGTGTCGCCTCTCCGCCACGCGGGGGAGGGGGCGTGTTTCAATCTGAGTGAAAGCGAGTCCAGTCGCTCGCCGCCCGCTACCCCATCAATTCCCGCACATCGGTCAACCGCCCGGTCACCGCCGCCGCCGCCGCCATCGCCGGCGACAGCAAATGCGTCCGCGCCCCAACCCCCTGCCGGCCGACAAAATTGCGGTTCGACGTCGAAGCGCAGCGTTCCCCCGCCGGCACCTGGTCGGGGTTCATGCCAAGGCACATCGAGCAGCCCGGCTCGCGCCAGTCAAACCCTGCCTCGATGAAGATGCGATCGAGCCCCTCGGCCTCGGCCTGGCGCTTGACCAGCCCCGAGCCCGGCACGACGAGCGCCTGCTTGACGCTTGCTGCGACGTGACGCCCCTTGGCGACGGCGGCGGCGACGCGCAGATCCTCGATGCGGCTGTTGGTGCAACTGCCGATGAAGACATTCTCGACGACAAGCCCTTCCATCGGCGTGCCCGGCGCCAGCCCCATATATTCGAGGCTTTTGGCAGCGGCGACGCGCTTGCCGGCGTCGGCAAAGCTGTCGGGGGCCGGAACCCGGTCACCGATGGCAATAACGTCTTCGGGGCTGGTGCCCCAGGTCACCAACGGCGCGATCGCGCTGCCGTCGATGATGACGACGCTGTCATAGCGCGCGCCTGCGTCGGTCGGCAGCGTTCGCCAATAGGCCAGCGCGGCGTCGAGATCGGCGCCCTTTGGCGCGCGCGGCCGGCCCACGACATAATCATAGGTCTTCTGGTCGGGCGCCACCATCCCGGCGCGCGCCCCGGCCTCGATCGCCATGTTGCAGACCGTCATGCGGCCTTCCATCGACATATCGCGGATGACCTCGCCGGTATATTCAATCACATAGCCGGTGCCTCCGCCCGTTCCGAGCCGGGCGATGACCGCCATCGCGACATCCTTGGGCGAGATCGAGAAGCCGAGCTTGCCGGTGATGCGGACCTCCATCGCCTTCGACTGGCGCAGCAGCAGTGTCTGCGTCGCGAAGACATGCTCGACTTCGGACGTGCCGATGCCGAACGCCAGCGCCCCGAACGCGCCGTGCGTCGCGGTATGGCTGTCGCCGCAAACCAGGGTGACGCCGGGCAGCGTGAAGCCCTGCTCCGGCCCGATGACATGGACGATGCCCTGTTCGGGCGCGTCGATGGCGAACATCTCGACACCAAAATCGCGGCAGTTGACCGTCAGCGCATCGAGCTGCGCCTTCGACATCGGATCGAGGATCGGCAGGCGGCGATCGGTCGTCGGGACATTATGGTCGGGCACCGCCAGCGTCAGGTCGGGCCGGCGCAACCGGCGCCCGGCAAGACGCAGCGATTCAAACGCCTGCGGCGTCGTCACTTCATGGATGAGGTGGCGATCGATGAAGATCAGCGCGGTGCCGTCATCGAGGCTGCGAACGACATGATCGTCCCAGATCTTGGCGTAAAGGGTGCGAGGCTTGGTCATAAACAGCCTGTTGCCGCGAATCGCGGCGAAAATCCAGCCCCGAGGGCCGCGTGCAGCAGTCAGGCTTCGTAAACTTCGGTCACATCGGCAGCCATCACGTCATCGGCGAAAAAGTCTTCGTCAAGCGATTTCAGCTCGACAACCGCCTTGGTTCGGACGCCGATATTGTAGCGAAGCGCGAGGTTCGACAGCTTATCGCCGTCAATCAGAACAATGCGTTGCTGAACCTTCTCAACATAGCCTCGCGCTTCGGCACTGAAGTGCGATGTTGTGACGAAAACGCCTTTGCTGGCACTTTCACCGGTCATGCTGCCGACGAACTTCTGGATATCTGGCCGCCCGATGCCATTGCCGGTGGCGTAGCGTTTGGCCTGCACATAAATCGCATCGAGCCCCAGCGCGTCCTGATGGATGATGCCGTCGATGCCGCCGTCGCCGCTTTTCCCCGTCGCCAGTGCAAGGTTGTGCTCGCCGTTCGAGAACCCCATGGCCTGCAACAATTGGACGATAGTTCGCTCGAAAAACGCCGGGCTGGCACCCTGGAAACGCGCCAGCAGGCTTGAGCGCAATTCCGCTTCGATTGCGGCCAAGCCGGCTGCGATCTTTTCATCGGGCGTGTCCGAGTCGGCGGCCTGGGCGATTTCGACCGGCGTTGCACCGGGCTTGTCGTTTCCGGTCGTTTTGGATGCCTCACGCCACTCAACATATTCAGGGAATTGGCTGAGCACCGCCATTGAGACCGGGGCTCCACTGGCTTTCAGCAACAGCCGGCCGCGATCGGTTATTTCGAAATGGCCGCGTCGGGTCGAATTTATGACACGCGCTCTATCGAGGAATGTCTTTGCCCAATGCAGCCTGTTCATGAATGTCGTTTGTCGCCCGCTCGGCAGCATCTCTGCCAGTTCGTCCGGCCCCAGCAACAGGTTCGTGGCAATAATCGGCGCGATACCCTTCATCGTGACTTCCGCCCCGGCGGTTGCCGTCGCTTCGAGCAAAGGGCGCATGAGCGATTGAAAGTCAGGAACAGCCATCACCGAACCATGCCGGGGAATCGCGTGCCCGCCAAGCCTTGCACCGCAACGCCGTGGATTATTCCTCACCCAGCAGCGGAAGTTGCACCGCCACCCCGGCCGGCGGCGCGATGCCGAGATGCTTCCACGCCCCGGGGTTGAGCATACGGCCGCGCGCCGTACGGGCGACAAGCCCCGACTGGATGAGGAAGGGTTCGATGACTTCCTCAAGCGTGTCGCGCGCCTCCGACAGCCCGGCGGCGAGGGTTTCGATCCCCACCGGGCCGCCGCGATAAATGTCGGCGATCATCATCAGATACCGCCGATCCATCGCATCAAGGCCAAGATTATCGACTTCGAGGCGGTTGAGCGCCTGATCGGCGGCTTTCCGGTCGACCACCGCCTGACCGGCGGCGGTGGCGAAATCGCGGACCCGGCGCAGCAGCCGCCCGGCGATGCGCGGCGTGCCGCGGGCGCGGCCGGCGATCTCGCGCGCGCCATCGGCGGTCAAATCGAGTTGCAACAGCGCGGCGGCGCGGGTGACGACGCGTTGCAATTCATCGACGGTGTAGAAGATCAGCCGCAACGGGATGCCGAAGCGATCGCGCAGCGGCGTCGTCAACAGCCCGGCGCGGGTGGTGGCGCCAACCAGCGTGAAATGCGGCAGGTCGATGCGGACGGAGCGCGCCGATGGGCCTTCGCCGATCATCAGGTCGAGAACGCGGTCCTCCATCGCCGGGTAAAGGATTTCCTCGACGGCGGGCGA
>JANNJH010000204.1:0-2092 GCA_031405775.1 Sphingomonadales bacterium
CTCTCGGCCGGGGCCATGGGCGGCGGTGTGGTGTCGGCGCTTAGCCGTGCCTTCGGTGCCGGCGATGCGCCGCGTGCCGAGGCCGTGGCGCTGCATCGCTGCGCGGCCAATCGTCGCCAAGCTTTCATCGAACGAGAATCCGTTCGGAGCGTCACCCAAGGCCGTCGCGGCGATGACCGCGGTGTTGGGCAACAGCCATCATTACCCCGATCCGGCGTCGACCGCGCTGCGTGCGGCGCTGGCGGCGGCGCATGGCATCGAGGCCGAACGCATCATCTGCGGCACCGGGTCGGACGAATTGATCCATCTTGTCGCCGGCGCCTTTGCCGGGCCGGGCGACGAGATTTTGTATGTGCGCCATGGCTTTGCCGTTTATGATATCGCGGCGCGGCGTGTCGGGGCGACCCCGGTGATCGCCGAAGATGTCGATTACACCTGCGACGTCGATGCGGTGCTGGCGGCGGTGAGCCCGCGGACGCGGGTGGTGTTCCTCGCCAACCCCAACAACCCGACGGGGACGCTGATCTCGGCGGCCGAGGTGCGGCGGCTGCACGCCGGCCTGCCGACGGATTGCGTCTTCGCGCTCGATGCTGCCTATGCCGAATTCGCCGAGGGCGAATATGAAAACGGCATCGGACTGGCGCGGGTGTTCCCCAATGTCGTAATGCTGCGGACCTTTTCGAAGATTTACGGGCTGGCGGCGCAGCGGATCGGCTGGGCCTATGCGCAACCGGCGCTGATCGATGCGATGCACCGCATCCGGGCGCCGTTCAACGTGCCGACGACCGGCCAGGCCGGCGCCATCGCGGCGCTGGGCGATACCGAATGGGTCGAAAAGACGCGGGCGCACACGCGCGAATGGCGCGAATGGCTTGCCGGCGAGGTCAACGCGCTGGGCAACGCCGGCCTGCGGGCGATCCCGTCGGCGGCGAATTTCGTGCTGGTCGAATTCCCCGAATCCGGCCCGGTAACGGCGGCGGCGGCGAACGCGGCGCTGCTGGAGGATGGCATCATCGCGCGCTATTTGGCCGTGCAGGCGATGCCGCGCTGCATCCGCATTTCGGTGGGAACCGAGGCCGAGACGCGCGCCGCGGCGGCGGCGCTGCGGCGCTTTGTCGAGAGCGCGGCGATTTCGGGCGCGGCGGCCTGATGTTGCCGTTCTCGCGGGTCGCCATTATCGGCATGGGGTTGATCGGCTCGTCGCTGGCGCGCGCCGTGCGCGAAGCCATGCCGACGGTGCGGTTGACGGTCAGCGACGACGATCCCGACGTGCGGGCGCGGCTGCTGGCGCTCGATCTCGCCGACGACGTGACCGACAATGCCGGGGCGGCGGTGGTCGATGCCGAACTGGTGGTGCTGGCGGTACCGGTCGGCGCGATGGGCGCCGTGGCGGCGGAGATTGCCAGCGAACTGGCGCCGGGCGCGATCGTCACCGACGTCGGGTCGGTGAAGGGCAAGGTGCTGGCGGACCTGACCGCGGCGCTACCGGGTGTCGATGTGGTGCCGGGGCATCCGGTGGCGGGGACGGAAAAATCCGGGCCAGATGCGGGGTTCGCCTCGCTGTTCAAGGACCGCTGGTGCATCCTGACGCCGGCGGTCGCAGGCCCGGCAAGCGACAAGGTCGCGGCGTTCTGGACGCGGCTCGGCGCCAAGGTCGAATTCATGGATGCCGCGCACCACGACCGGGTGCTGGCGGTGACCAGCCATCTGCCGCACCTGATCGCCTATTCGATCGTCGGCACCGCGTCGGACCTTGAGACGGTGACGCGCGGCGAAGTGATCAAATATTCGGCGGGCGGTTTCCGCGATTTCACCCGCATCGCCGCGAGCGACCCGGTGATGTGGCGCGATGTCTTCCTCAACAATCGCGAGGCGGTACTGGAGACTTTGGGGCGTTTCACCGAGGATCTGGTGGCGTTGCAGCGGGCGATCCGCTGGGGCGACGGCGAGACGCTGGAGGCGCTGTTCACGCGGACGCGGGCGATCCGGCGGTTAATCATCGACGAGGGGCAGGATACCGATTCGGCGGATTTCGGGCGGCCGCATAGCTGAAGGGCGGCTGCGAGCAGCGAAGCTGCGCGCAGACTCGCCC
>JANNJH010000205.1:0-1519 GCA_031405775.1 Sphingomonadales bacterium
CGCCACCATCGACAGGCCGAACACCAGCCAGATCAGCTGCGCCGAGGCATCGGGGAACATCGGCAGCGAGAAACGCACAAAGCCATAGCCGCCAAGCTTGAGCAGCACGCCGGCAAGGATGACCGACCCCGCCGTCGGCGCTTCGACGTGCGCATCGGGCAGCCAAGTGTGGACCGGCCACATCGGCATCTTCACCGCAAAGCTGGCGAAAAAGGCCAGGAACAGCCAGAATTGCGCCGCCTTGTCGAAATCATAGACCGAGAGCGCCCCGATGTCGGTCGTCCCCGCCTGCCCGACCATGTACAACATGCCGACCAGCATCAGCACCGACCCGAGCAACGTGTAGAGGAAGAATTTGTAGCTGGCGTAGATCCGCCGCGCCCCGCCCCAGATGCCGATGATCACAAACATCGGGATCAGCCCGGCTTCGAAGAACAGATAGAACAGGAAGATGTCGCGCGCCGCAAAGGTGCCGATCATCAGCGATTCCATTATCAGGAACGCCGCCATATATTCGGGAACACGCTTCTGGATGCTCTCCCACGACGCGAGGATGCACAGCGGCATCAGGAAGACGCTGAGCATGATCAGCATCAGCGCGATGCCGTCGATGCCGAGGTGCCACGACAAATACGGCGCGAACAGCGGCAAATTCTCGGTGAACTGGAACGCCGCGCCACCATTGTCGAAATTCGCCCAGAGCGCGATGCCGAGCCCGAATTCGACCAAGGTCGTCAGCAGCGCGATCATCCGCGCCCGGCCGGCATCGATCCCCGGCAGCATCGCCATCAGCAGCGCCGCCGCCACCGGCAGCAAGATCATGATTGAAAGCATCACTTGCCCGTGATCCCGAGCCCTGTGGGCAGGAACCACGCCGCGACCGCCGCCAGCCCGACGAGCATCACCAGCGCATAGGAATAGACATAGCCCGACTGGAAGCGCCGCGCCGCGCGCGCGCTGAGCGCCACCGCCGTCGCTGCACCATCGGGACCGAAACGATCGATCGTCTGCTGGTCGCCGCGCACCCACAGGAAGCGCCCGATGGCGAACGCCGGCCGCACGAAGATCGCGTCATAAAGCTCGTCGAAATACCATTTGTGGGTGAGAAAGCGATACAGCGCCGGCAGTGCGCCCGCGACCCTGCCCGGCAATTCCGGCGCCTTCAAATACGCAACCCAGGCGCCAATCAGCCCGGCGAAGAACGCCACGCCCGGCGTCCACACCACCCAGGTCGGAACCTCGTGCATGGCGTGCATCAGATGCTCGCGAAAAGCGAGGCTGCCGCGCCAGAAAGCGGCACCGTCTTCAGCCCCGACGAACTTCTCGTGCCAGACATAGCCAGCACCAAGTGCGCCCGCGCCAAGGATGAACAGCGGCAACAGCATCGACCAAGGGCTTTCGTGCGGGCGATAGCCGCCATCGCCGCTCGCCGGCGCGTGATGATGATCGTCATGCGCCTCATGGCCGTGCGCGTCGTGCAGCGCGTGCTGGACATGCGCCGATCCGGCCCAGCGCGGCG
>JANNJH010000206.1:0-3407 GCA_031405775.1 Sphingomonadales bacterium
TTTCGCTTTGGGCGCGCAGGATGGAAAACTTAGGCCCCGTGGATCAGACTTCTCGCCGCGATCCAATGCATCATCGGACGGCGTATCTTCCGATGCGGGGCTGTTCCGGAGAGGCGCAGGACGGACCGGACACTCTCATTACCACCCGGCGGACAAACTACCCGGGTGCGGAACGATGATAGCTTACGCCAGTTCTTCGACTTTCAACATATGCGCGACCTTGGCGATCATGCCACGGATAGACGGCGTGTCTTCGAGTTCACGCGACCGGTGCATCTTGTTGAGCCCGAGGCCGATCAGCGTCTGCTGCTGGTCGGGGGCGCGGCGGATCGGCGAGCCGATCTGGGTGACTTTTACTTTGGCCGCGCGCGGCGCGGTGGGGACGTTGGCCATGGTCGTTTCCTTATGCCACGGCTTCGGCGTCGGCTTCGGCGACACGCGCCGAGACGTCACCGCGGCGCGCCATCAGATCGGCAATTTTCTTGCCGCGCCGCTGCGCCACTGCCTTGGGGCTGGTCTGTTCCGCCAGCGCCGCGAACGTCGCCCGGATCATGTTGTAGGGGTTGCTGGTGCCGACCGACTTGGTGACCACATCGGCGACGCCAAGCGCTTCGAACACGGCGCGCATCGGGCCGCCGGCGATGATGCCGGTCCCCTGGGCGGCCGAACGCACATAGACCTTGCCGGCGCCGAAATGGCCAAGGCCATCATGGTGCAGGGTGCGGCCATCGCGAAGCGGCACGCGGACCATTGCCTTTTTGGCGGCGGCGGTGGCCTTCTGGATGGCTTCCGGAACTTCGCGCGCCTTGCCATGGCCGAAACCGACCCGGCCCTTGGCATCACCGACAACGACGAGTGCCGCGAAACCGAAGCGCTTGCCGCCCTTGACGGTCTTGGAAACGCGGTTGATGTGAACCAGCTTCTCGACGAGTTCCTCGCCACCGGCTTCCATCGGATTATTGCCATCACGGCGGCCACGGCCACCACGATCGCGATCATTGCCGCCGCCGGGACCGCGCCCACGGCCGCCACCGGGACCACCGGGGCCGCCGCGACCACGACGTTCGCCGCCAGGACCACCAGGGGCGCCGCCAGCAGGCGGACCTGCGTTCTGAATTTCGTCAGCCATCGCTTAAAACTCCAATCCGCCTTCGCGGGCTCCGTCGGCCAGCGCCTTGACGCGGCCATGGAAGATGAAACCGCCGCGGTCGAAGACCACCAGCGAAACGCCGGCTGCCTTGGCGCGCTCGGCGAGACGCTTGCCTACCGAGGTCGCAGCATCCCTGGTGGCGCCGGTGGTGTCGCGGACGTCCTTTTCGAGCGTCGACGCCGAAGCCACCGTCACGCCATTGGCGTCGTCGATGACCTGAGCATAGATGTGCTGCGAGGTGCGGTGGATCGACAACCGAGGCCGCGAGCCGCCCTTGGCACGAAGTGCGGTGCGGACGCGCCGACGGCGCTGGTCGAAAAGCGAAAGCTTGGCCATTACTTCTTCTTCCCTTCCTTGCGGAAGATTTTCTCGCCGCGATACTTGATGCCTTTGCCCTTATAGGGTTCGGGCTTGCGCCAACGCCGAATTTCCGCCGCCACCTGGCCAACGCGCTGCTTGTCGCTGCCGGTGATTTCGACCGTCGTCTGGTCGGGCGTCTTGATGGTGATGCCTTCCGGGATCGCGAAATCGACATCATGGCTGTAGCCGAGCTGCAACTTCAAGTTCGACCCCTGCACCGAAGCACGATAGCCGACACCGGTGATTTCCAGAACCTTGGAGAAACCGGCCGAAACCCCGGTTACGAGGTTCGAAACCAGCGTGCGCTGCATGCCCCAAAAGGCGCGGGCGCGCTTGGTGTCATTGGCTGGCGTGACGGCAATCTGGCCGGCTTCGATGCTGTAGGCGATGTCGTCCGACATCGGCATCGACAATTCGCCCTTCGGACCCTTCACCAAAAGCTTGCGCTCGGCGATGGAGGCGGTGACTCCGGCCGGTACCGGCACGGGTTTCTTCCCAATACGCGACATGGCTTAAAACACCTGGCAGAGGACTTCGCCGCCGACATTCTGCTCACGCGCTTCCGCGTCGGACAGAACACCCTTTGGCGTCGAAACGATGACGATACCGAGGCCATTGCGGATCCGCGGCAGTTCGGTGGCACCCGAGTAAACCCGGCGACCGGGCTTCGAAACGCGCGCCACATGCTGGATGGCCGGCTTGCCTTCGAAATACTTCAGGTCGATGCGCAGCGCGGCAGCGGCAGTGCCGCCATCGGCTTCGGAATAGCCACGGATATAGCCTTCACGCTGGAGCACATCGAGAACGCGTGCGCGCAGCTTGGAAGCCGGGGTGAGAATCGAATCCTTCTTGGCCTGCTGGCCATTGCGGATGCGGGTGAGCATATCGCCCAGGGGGTCGGTCATCGACATTGCGGTGGTCCTACCAGCTCGACTTGGTCACGCCGGGGATCAGGCCCTTGTTGGCCAGCTCCCGGAGCATGATGCGCGACAGCTTGAACTTGCGGTAATAAGCGCGGCTGCGGCCGGTCAGCTCGCAGCGGTTGCGTACCCGCGTCGGATTGGCGTTGCGCGGCAGTTCGGCCATCTTGAGACGCGCCATCAGCCGTTCGTTATCGTCACGATTCTCATCGTTGGCGATCGCCTTGAGCACGGCGAACTTGCCGGCATATTTGACGACCAGCGCCTTGCGATGTTCGTTCTTGTTGATCGAGGAGAGCTTAGCCATGGATCAGGCCGCCTTCTTGTCTGCAACAGGCTGGATGAACGGGAAACCAAAGGCGGCAAGCAGCGCCCGGGCTTCGTCGTCGGTCTTCGCCGTCGTGGTGACGATCACGTCCATGCCGCGCACCTGGTCGATGCGATCATAGTTGATCTCGGGGAAAATGATCTGCTCCTTCAGGCCCATGGCGTAATTGCCACGACCGTCGAACGACTTGGGGTTGAGCCCGCGGAAATCGCGGACGCGCGGCAAAGCCACGGTGATCAACCGGTCGAGGAACTCGTACATCTTGTCACGGCGCAAAGTGACCTTGCAACCGATCGGCATGCCTTCGCGCAGCTTGAAGGTCGCGACCGACTTCTTGGCCTTGGTGATCACCGGCTTTTGCCCGGCGATCAGCGCCATTTCCTCGGCGGCCTTGTCGACCTTCTTCTTGTCCTGCGTCGCTTCGCCGACACCCATGTTGATGACGATCTTGTCGATCTTGGGAACCTGCATGAGGTTCTTGTAGCCGAACTGTTCGATCATCTGGGCGCGGACCTTGTCCACGTACAGTTGCTGCATCCGGGTCAGATTTGCTGCGTCAGCCATCGATCAATTCTCCCGACCGCTTGGCGACACGCACCTTGCGACCATCTTCCAGAACCTTGAAACCAACGCGGGTCGGCTTGCCGGT
>JANNJH010000207.1:0-1883 GCA_031405775.1 Sphingomonadales bacterium
CTCCTCGGCCAGCCGCGACAGATGCAGCCCGGCCAGCGTCGCCGCCGACAGATATTCGAGCGCGAAATCGCGGTCCGACACCGAATCGAGCGAATTGGCGGTGGGGCGATCGAAGCCCAGCGCCTGCGCCGTCGCGGCGCGATCAATCGGAAAGCTGGTGCCGGCCAGCGCCGCGCTGCCCAGCGGGCATTCGTTCATCCGCCGCGCCGCATCGGCAAAGCGCGAGCGGTCGCGCGCCGCCATCTCGACATAGGCAAGCAAATGATGGCCGAGCGTCACCGGCTGCGCCACCTGGAGGTGGGTGAAGCCCGGCATGATGGTATCGGCATGCTCGTCGGCGCGGGTCAGCAGCGCGCTGGTCAGTGCCTTGAGCGCGGCATCAATTTCGGCGCAGGCATCGCGCACCCACAGGCGGAAATCGGTCGCGACCTGGTCGTTACGCGACCGCGCCGTGTGGAGGCGTCCGGCGGCAGGCCCGATGAGTTCGGCGAGCCGGGTTTCGACGTGCATGTGGATGTCTTCGAGCGCGATATTCTCGACCAGCCCGCCGGCGGCATATTCAGCCTCGATGCTGGCAAGGCCGCCAAGGATCGCCGCGACATCCGCCGATTCGATGATGTGCTGCGCCCCGAGCATGGCGACATGGGCACGGCTGCCGGCGAGATCCTGACGCCACAGGCGCTTGTCGATGCCGATCGAGGCGTTTATCTCGGCCATGACCGCTGCCGGGCCGGCCCCGAAGCGACCACCCCAAAGCGGATTGGAATTTTTGATGGGCGTCGAGATCGCAAGGCTCCTGCTGGTCGCAACTGTGACGGCGACTCTCACCGCCTGCGATGCCGGCGATAAGGGAAACGCCGCCCCGCCGCAAGCAAGCGGCGCTTCAAGTAGGCCGCAAGCACGTGGGATCGACAGCGCTGCTTCGGCTGCGACCCCGCCCGCCATCAATGCCATCGATCGCAGCCATGCCGGGAGCCCGGCGCCCAAGGTGGTGTTCGAAAAGCGCGGCGGCGGCAAGACCAGCCTGGCGCAAGTCATCGCCGGCGCCGGGGGCCAGCGCGTGCTGGTCAATCTGTGGGCGACGTGGTGCGCGCCGTGCATCGCCGAAATGCCCGATCTCGACCGCTTGGCGACGGCGCAAAAGGCCAGGCTGCTGGTGCTGCCGCTGAGCCAGGACATGGAAGGCTGGCAGGCGGTCGACGGTTTTTTCAAGCCGGGCAAGTTCAAGACGCTGGTGCCGATGCTCGATCAGCCGGGGTCGTTCGCCGAAAAGCTGAAGGCGCGCGGGTTGCCGATGTCGGTGCTCTATGATGCGCAGGGGCGCGAAGTCTGGCGGGTGGCCGGGACGCTGAAATGGGGGTCGCCCGAGGTGATGGCGGCTTTGTAAGCGAGGAAGGGCACGGGCAAAGCCCGCCCCGCCGTCCGAGCTTGCGCCTGCCGGCGCGCAGCCGGGCTGCGCGCTCGCGGCGCGGCGCTAGTGATTCATCGCGTCGAAGAAGTCCTTGTTCGTCACCGATTCCTTCATCTTGTCGAGAAGGAATTCGACCGCATCGACGGTGCCCATCTGCATGAGAATGCGGCGCAGCACCCACATCTTCGACAGCGTCGCCTTGTCGACGAGAAGCTCCTCTTTCCGGGTGCCCGATTTGCCGATGTCGATCGCCGGGAAGACGCGCTTGTCGGCGATCTTGCGGTCGAGGACGATTTCGCTGTTGCCGGTGCCCTTGAACTCTTCGAAAATGACTTCGTCCATGCGGCTGCCGGTATCGATCAGCGCCGTCGAGATGATGGTCAGCGAGCCACCTTCCTCGATGTTGCGCGCCGCGCCGAAGAAACGTTTCGGACGTTGCAGGGCGTTGTCGTCAACACCGCCGGTCAGCACC
>JANNJH010000208.1:0-4102 GCA_031405775.1 Sphingomonadales bacterium
CGCCACGCGCCTGATAACTAAAAGCGCGGCCAAAGTAGCCCTCGGTGCTGGTGGGGTTGAGGAGAATGAACAGGCTGTCTCCAACCCAGCACAAAGCTTGAATCAGAAATCAGCCGATATGGGAATCCCCCATCGATTCAATCCAGCGTCATCCCGCTCTAGCGGCTTTTATTTCTCAATGCCCCGCCATCTGAGTCTTTTGGGCAACACGCCATCACTGGTGGGTGCCGGCTTTGGGAGACTCAATCCCTAGGGGTTCGATTCATATTGGAGCGAATCGGCACAACCAACTGACTCGACATCGATTCCCGTTGGGATTGACGGCGAGTCGCGACTGAATCATGACGTTGGGTATCGCAAATTCAGGGACGTGACGTGCAAACCAACCGCATCATCATGGGCGACTGCGTCGCCGCCATGAACGCCATGCCCGAAGGCTGCGCCGACCTGGTCTTTGCCGATCCGCCGTATAATCTCCAACTGGCGCACAACCTCCACCGTCCCGAAGGCGGCAAGGTCGCGGCGGTCGACGATGATTGGGACAAGTTCGCATCCTATGCGAGCTATGACGAATTCACCCGCGAATGGTTGAAGGCGGCGCGGCGCATCCTCAAGCCCAATGGCGCCATCTGGACAATCGGCAGCTATCACAACATCTTCCGCGTCGGCGCGGCGTTGCAGGATGCCGGCTATTGGATCCTCAACGATATCGTCTGGCGCAAGGCCAATCCGATGCCCAATTTCAAGGGCACGCGCTTCACCAACGCCCATGAAACGCTGATCTGGGCGGCGAAGAGCGACACCGCCAAGTATAAATTCAACTATCACGCCATGAAGGCGATGAACGAAGAACTGCAGATGCGGTCGGATTGGCTGATCCCGATCTGCACCGGCGGCGAGCGCTTGAAGACCGATGGCGTCAAGTCGCACCCGACGCAAAAGCCCGAGGCGTTGCTGTATCGTGTGCTGCTGGCCTGCACCGAGCCCGGCGACCTGATCGTCGATCCATTCTTCGGGACGGGCACCACCGGCGCGGTGGCCAAGCTGTTGGGGCGCAACTGGATCGGCATCGAGCGCGAGGCGAAATATGTCGCGGTCGCCGAAAAGCGCATCGCCGGGTTGTTGCCGCTGTCGGGCGGCGACATGGCGGTGACGCAGGGCAAGCGCGGCGAGACGCGAATTCCGTTCGGGTCGCTGGTCGAATCGGGGCTGGTGCGGCCGGGAACGCGGTTGTTCGATCCGCACCGCCGCCACCAGGCCGATGTGCGCGCCGATGGATCATTGAGCATGGGCACCAAGACCGGGTCGATTCACCAGCTCGGCGCCGCGGCGCAAGGCCTGCCAAGCTGCAACGGCTGGACGTTCTGGCACATCGAGGAAGCCGGCAAGCTGGTGCCATTGGATAGCAAGCGCAGCCTGTACCGCGCCAGCATCGGGGCGGCCTGAGGCGCCGACCGATCGGATGAAGCCCTGATAACGCCCTACCATCGCCCCATCGCCCAGATTGGAGACGGGCTGCCGCTGGCCGGCGGCCCGCTGCGCTTTGTGCGGGTCGAGGTCATTGTCCGCGGCGAGGCCTCGCGCACCGTGGCGGCAGAATCGCTGGGCGACGACGTGCTGGGGCCGCTGACCCGGAGGCGGGCGCCGATTGCCGGGCTGCCGCTCGATCGCACCGCGGTGATGGGCATTCTCAACGTCACGCCCGACAGCTTTTCCGACGGCGGGCGCAATGCCGCGCCCGATGTCGCGGTGGCGGCGGCGCAGGCAATGGCGGCGTCGGGGGCGGATATCATCGACGTCGGCGCCGAATCGACGCGGCCGCGCGCGCCGCTCGTCGATCTGGCGACCGAAAGCGCCCGGCTTGCGGCGGTGCTGCCGGGGCTTGCGGGGCTTAATTGGAGTATCGACACCCGCAAGGCGGCGGTGATGGGACAGGCGATCGATGCCGGCGCGGCGCTGGTCAATGATGTCTCGGCGCTGGGGCATGATCCGGCGGCGCTGGCGCTGGTGGCGGCGCGCGGCTGCCCGGTGGTGTTGATGCATGCGCAAGGCTCGCCGGCGACGATGCAGGATGCGCCGGTCTATGGCGACGCGCTGCTCGATGTCTATGACTGGCTGGCGGCGCGGATCGCGGCGTGCGTGGCGGCGGGGATTTCGCCGACGCGCATCATTGCCGACCCCGGCATCGGTTTCGGCAAGACCCTTAACCATAATTTGGCGTTGCTGCGCGGGTTGACGCTGTTTCACGGGCTCGGCGTGCCGTTGCTGCTCGGGGCGAGCCGCAAGCAGTTGATTGCGCGCATGGCGACCGCGCCGGATGGCGCCTCGTCCGCCGCGCCGGATGGCGCCTCCTACGCCGATATCGCGCCCGCTGCGCGCCTGCCCGGCAGTCTGGCGCTGGCGCTGCACGCGGCGGCGTGCGGGGTGCAGATCGTCCGGGTCCATGATGTGGCGGAAACATTACAGGCGCTGGCGATCTGGCGGTCGGCGAACGCGCTGCCCTGATCAGTTGTGCGATGCCGCGTGACATTTTCACAGCGGTGCTGCATCTGCTATCAAGCAGTTGCGCAAGGGGCGCAGTTTCATGTCGACGGGATCGATGATGGCGAACGAAGAGCCGAATGCGAGCAACCTCAGTCACCGTGAAACCTATGAAAGTTTCATGTGGGTGACCAAATGGTCTGTGATCGCCGTTTCTATCACGCTGATCCTGATGGCGATCTTTCTCGCCTGAGACTCGCCGACAGCGCAAGATAGAGGGGCAAACCATGCAAATCGCCGTGTTGCGCGAAACCGCCGACGCTGAACACCGGGTCGCAGCGACGCCCGAAACGATCAAGAAACTGATGGCGCTCGGCGCGACAATCTCGGTCGAAGCCGGCGCCGGGGCCGGCGCGAACATTTCCGATGCCGCCTATGCCGAAGCCGGCGCGACCGTTGGCGAGCGCAAGGCAATCATTGCCGATGCCGACCTGATCCTGGGTGTGCAGGGGCCGAACGCAGCCGACCTGTCGGGGACAAAGCCGGGCGCGATGCTGGCGGCGATCCTGTCGCCGTTCGCCGAACGCCATCGCATCGATGGCTATGCCAAGGCCGGCATCACCGCGCTGGCGATGGAATTCATGCCGCGCATCACCCGCGCGCAATCGATGGACGTGCTGTCGTCGCAATCCAACCTCGCCGGCTACAAGTCGGTGATCGACGCGGCGGCAACCTATGGCCGCGCCTTTCCGATGATGATGACGGCGGCGGGAACGATCTCGGCGGCGCGGGTCTTCGTCATGGGCGTCGGCGTTGCCGGGTTGCAGGCGATCGCCACGGCGCGGCGGCTGGGGGCGCTGGTGTCGGCAACCGACGTGCGCTCGGCGGTGAAGGAGCAGATCGAATCGCTCGGCGCCAAGGCGATCTTCGTTGAAGACGTGAAGGGCATCGAGGGCGAAGGCAGCGGCGGTTATGCCACCGAAATGTCCGATGAATACAAGGCGGCGCAAGCGGCTTTGGTGTCGTCGCACATCGCCAAGCAGGACATCGTCATCACCACGGCGTTGATTCCGGGCCGCCCGGCGCCGCGGTTGATCACCGATGCGCAGATCGCGTCGATGCGGCCCGGCAGCATCATCGTTGATCTCGCGGTCGAAAGCGGCGGCAATGTCGAAGGATCGAAGGTCGGCGAGATCGCCCTGGTCCATGGCGTCAGGATCATCGGCTATCGCAACACCGCCAGCCGGCTCGCGGCGGATGCCTCGGCGCTGTATTCGCGCAACTTGTTCAACCTGATCAATGCCTTTTGGGACAAGGAAGCCGGCGCCGTGGCGTTCATCCCCGACGACGAGATCGTCAAGGGCATTAAGCTGACCGAGGGCGGCGCCGTCGTCCATGAACGCCTGATGATAGGCTGAGGAGCACAACCCATGGAATTCCTCTCGATCCTTTCGATCTTCGTGATGGCCTGCTTCGTCGGCTATTATGTCGTCTGGAGCGTTACGCCGGCACTGCACACGCCGTTGATGGCCGTCACCAACGCGATTTCGAGCGTGATCGTCGTCGGCGCGCTGATCGCGGCTTCGGCGGCGGCGGGCGGTTCGGAAACCTCGCGCTGGCT
>JANNJH010000209.1:0-2845 GCA_031405775.1 Sphingomonadales bacterium
AGGAATAAAACCGATACCCCTCGGCAATCGCATGCCCATAGGCCGCCTGCATCACCTCCAGCCCCATCAGCGCCGAAACCAGCATGAACAATGTCGATTTCGGCAGATGGAAATTGGTCACCAACCCGTCGATGGCACCAAAGCGATAGCCCGGCGTGATGAAGATCGCGGTGTCGCCGGTGAATTCGCCGATCACGCCATCGCGCACCGCCGATTCGAGCAGGCGCAGCGATGTCGTCCCCACCGCGATCACCCGGCCGCCGGCGGCGCGCGCCGCAGTGAGCCGTGCCGCCGTGCCGGCATCGATGCTGCCCCATTCGGCGTGCATGCGGTGGTCGGCGGTGTCATCGGCCTTGACCGGCAGGAACGTGCCGGCGCCAACATGCAGCGTCACCGTTTCGCGCCCGATCCCTGCCGCCGCCAGCGCCTCCCACAACGCCGGCGTGAAGTGCAGCCCGGCGGTCGGTGCCGCCACTGCGCCGTCCTTGGCCGCGTGCAGCGTCTGGTAATCGACCGCGTCGCGTTCATCGGTGGGGCGCTTCGAGGCGATATAGGGCGGCAGCGGCATTTGCCCCGCCGCCGCCATCGCCGCCGCGATCGGGCCTTCGGCGTGGAAGCGCCACAGCACCGCGCCTTCGTCGCCGCGCTCGATCACGTCACCCGACAGCCCGGCGCCGAAATCGACGGTGTCGCCAGCCTTTAACCGCCGGGCGTTTTTGACAAAGCTCCACCATATATCGGCGGCCTCGCGCTTGTGCAGCGTCACGCCGACGCGCGCTCCACCCTTGGTGCCGTGCAATTGCGCCGGGATGACGCGTGTATCGTTGACCACCAGCACATCGCCGGCGCGCAACCGGCCGGGCAGGTCACGCATGACGAAATCGCCCAGCGCTTGCCCGCGCACTTCGAGCAGCCGCGCCGCATCGCGCGGGCTGACCGGCCGCAGCGCGATATTCTCCGTCGGCAGTTCGAAATCGAAATCGCTGACGCGCATTATTTCGTTCCGGTCGAACCGAAACCGCCGAGCCCACGCACTGTCGCATCAAGGCTGTCGACCTCGACCAGCGTAACCTGCGGCGCCGAAGCGATGACGGCTTGCGCGATGCGGTCGCCGCGCGCGATGGCGAACGCGGCGCTGCCATGGTTGATCAGGCAGACCGCGACCTCGCCGCGATAATCGCTGTCGACCGTCCCCGGCGAATTGAGCACCGTCACTCCGACCTTCACCGCCAGCCCCGAACGCGGCCGCACCTGCATTTCGAACCCGGCCGGCACGCCGACGGCAAACCCCGTCGGCACCAGTGCGAAGCGGCCGGCTTCGATCGTCAGCGTCACCGCCGCGCGCAGGTCGAACCCGGCGGCGCCGGCGCTGGCATAGGCCGGCAGCGGCAGATCGTCGTTGCCGGGCAACCGCTGGAATTCCACTGTCGTCATGTCGCGTCCTCAATCACTGCGCCGCTCTTCCATCGCCGCTATTCCATCGCCGCCGCGCGCGTGTAAAGCGCAAGGAGTGCAAAGCAGGCCGATCCGCATGACCGATTTCTCCGACGACGAACTCGATCGCTACGCCCGCCACCTCGTGCTGCCCGAAATCGGTGGCCGCGGCCAGGCGCGCATCAAGGCCGCCAGCGTCGCCGTCATCGGCGCCGGCGGGCTGGGGTCGCCGTGCCTGCTTTATCTCGCCGCCGCCGGGGTCGGTCGCATCACCATCATCGATGACGACCATGTCGCGCTCAGCAACCTGCAACGCCAGATATTGTTCCAGACCGCTGACGCCGGCCGCGCCAAGGCCGCCGCCGCCGCCGAGCATCTTGTCGCGCTCAACCCGCATATCGTCGTCACCCCCGTCGCCGTCCGCCTCGATGCCGGCAACGCCCGCGCTCTGCTCGCCGGCCACAGCATCATCGCCGATGGCTGCGACAGCTTCGCCACGCGCCTCGCGGTCTCGGACGCGGCGCAGGCGCTTGGCCTGCCGCTGGTCTCGGGCGCCGTCGGGCCGTTCGATGGCCAGGTCGCGACCTTTCGCGGCCACGAGCCCGACAAACCCTGTTATCGCTGCCTCGTCGGCGCGGCGCACGACCGCGAGGCCCAAAATTGCGCCGAATCCGGCGTCCTTGGCGCCATGACCGGCGTCATCGGGTCGATGATGGCGCTTGAAACCTTGCGCGAAATCACCGGTTTCGGCACCGGCCTCGCCGGGCGGCTGCTGCTCTACGACGCGCTCGGTGCCCGTGTGCGCACCGTCCGCCTGCCCAAGGACCCCGCCTGCGCCGGCTGCGGCAGCGGTTTGTCGCGCGCCATGGGGTAGCACTCTTGTCGCGGCGGCGATTGCCACCTATTGCCGGCCACAGTGGCCCGCTCCAAATCCCGCAGTTCGAAATCTCCCGGCGGACGCTCGGGCTTTTTCGCGACGTTGCTCAAATCCGGCGTCATCGCCGGCGTCGTCGGCGCGCTGGTGCTCGTTGTCGCGGTGGCCATCGCCTATGTCTCGCTGCCCGGCTTCGATGAACTGATGCGATCGCCCAACGGCCAATCCGTCGAAGTCCGCGGCGCCGACAACGCCGTCCTCGCCTCATTGGGGCCAAGCTATGGCCAATGGCTGCCCTATAACCGCATTCCCAAGACCATGACCGACGCCATGATCGCCGTCGAAGACCGGCGTTTCTTTCGCCATCCGGGAATCGATCCGAACCGGCCGGAAATACTCTCCGTCGAATGGACGCACCGGCACTACGTGCAGGACGACGAATACATCCCGCACGGCGAGGACATCGCGGCCTTCCTGCAGCGCGAAATCGCCAAACCGATCATCCGCTGGGAGGAGACGAAAAAAGAAGGCAAGACG
>JANNJH010000210.1:0-13463 GCA_031405775.1 Sphingomonadales bacterium
ATCGTTGGCTGGGCGGTCGGCGACCGCATCGGTGGCGAGATTGGCTGAATACGCGGCGGCGACATCGGCGGGGGTGGTGGCAGCGAGCGCGGCGGCAGAGGCGGCGGCTTCGCCGGCCGATACAGGCGCCAGCATCTCATCGGAAATCTGCGGTCCCCCGGCGACCGTGTCGGCCTGGGAGACATTGCCGGCGGCAAGCAGCAGCGCGCTGGCGGCAGTCAGGGCGATCATGCGCCCGAAACGCGACGAAAACGTCGAAGCGCCGATCCGAGAAATGCCAAAGTTCATGCAAACAACAATCGCGCACGGCCATATCCGGGTCCGCTGCCGGATGATGCTCCCCAAAACACAGGAGCCTGTCATCCTTCGCTGGGCTGAAGCCCGGTCCGGTCCGCTTCGGTTAATTTTCGCACAGCCCGCCCAAGGGCCGTGCAACCAATGCCGAACCTAAACGTTAACATGCTGTACGCGGTCAATCGTCGCCGAGCGTTTCGGCGACGAACCGTGCGGCGTCCGGGATGTCCAGTTCGATTACCCACAGGTCGGGGTCGTTGCGGCGTGCCCGATCGATGCTGGCGGGAATCGCCTCGCCGGCGGCAATCGCCACCCATTCATAGCCACCGGACACAGCGAACATCGGCGACAACAGCGTGTCTTCGCCGTGCACGCGGGTGACGATGGCGATGCTGCCCGCCGTCGCATCGCCGCGCGCCAGCACCGCGGCGAAACCGCCGGCGGCAGCAACCCGGCGCAACAGCGCCGAAACCTTGACGCCGCTGGTCAGCCTTGGCTGCATCGCCGGATCAGGCGGCCTTTTGGCCGGTGACGCCCGGCACGCCGATGACACCGCGCAGCGCCGGTGCATCGGCGGCATCGCGCATCGCCGCCAGCGCCAGCGGATCGCGCAAGACCCGGCTGATGCGCGCCAAGGCCTTGAGATGATCGGCGCCGGCGCCTTTGGGCGACAACAGCAGCACCGCGACATCAACGGGTTCGCCGTCGAGCGCGCCATAATCGACACCGCCGGCCAGCCGCGCCACCACGACGGTGGCGGCGGCCAGGCCGGGGATGCGGGCGTGCGGAATCGCCGCGCCCTGGCCAAAGCCGGTCGAACCCAGCGCCTCGCGTTCGCGGACGCGTTCGAGGATCGTCGTCGCCGCCAGCCCGGTCGCCGTGGCGGCGACCGTGGCCAGCGCCTTGAGCAAGGCGAGCTTGCTGGCGACATCGATGTCGAGAAGGATCGAATCAGCCCCGACAAGGTCGGAAAAACCGGTGATTCCGATCACCTGGCGTTGCTGGCCGCGGTGCGTCGCGGCTCGACCCAACCGATGCTGCCATCGTCGCGGCGATAGACCATATTATGATCACCGCTGGCGCTGTTGACGAACAACAGCGCGTTGGTGTTGCGCAGATCGAGCATCATCACCGCATCGCCGACGCTGGTCTGCGGGATATCGACCCGGGTTTCGGCGATGACCAGCGGGTTGTCGCCCTCGGGCTCGACTTCGTCGGCAACGGCGGCGAAAATCTTGTAATCGGCGTTTTCCGCCATGGCGACGGCGGCGCGGTCGGCCGAGCGGTCGGCGCCCGGGCCGTGGCGGTCCTTCAACCGGCGCATGTAGCGGCGCAACTGCTTGTCGATGCGATCGGCGGCGCCATCAAAGGCGATATTCGCCGTAAGCGCGCGGTTGCTGCCCTTGAGAATGATGTCGGTCATGACGTGCATGACGATATCGCAGGCGAAATAGCCGTGCGGCGCCGATGCGAGGGTGACATGGGCCGAAAGCGCACGCGGGAAATATCTGTCGATTATCGTATTCAATCGCTCGCGGACATGTTCACCGAATGCCGCGCCGGTATCCACCTGATGGCCCGAAATGCGAACGTCCATGACTGTCTCCTGCGTTACGACCGCGAGCGTGGCGGGCGGTGGCTCTATGCCCCGCCCCGCTTGCGGTCAATGACCCCTTTCAACTTGGGGAATGACCATATTCAATGCAACCAGACAGGGTCCTTGAGGCTGGCGACGAAAACATTGTGGCGTTCAAGCTCTTCGGGAAGCGCGACATGGTCGCGGATGCCGAAATTGACACGATCGACGACCAGCTCCGCGACAACCGCCTGCGACGCCAGGTCGAAACCGATCTGGCGGCCGCCGGTCAATTCGACATAGACGCGCGCCAGCAGCTCGGCGTCGACAAGCGCGCCATGCTTGCTGCGCCCCGACAGATCGATGCCATAACGGTTGCACAGCGCATCGAGCGTGTGCTTGGCGCCGGGATTGATCTTGCGCGAGATTTCGAGCGTGTCGATGGCGCGGCTGTGTGGAATCAGCGGCATGTTGGCGCGCTTCAATTCATAGTTGAGGAATTCCATGTCGAAGGCGGCATTGTGCGCGACCAGCATTGAATCACCGATGAAGATGAGGAATTCATCGACAACCATCTCGAACACCGGCTGGCCGGTCAGAAAGGCGGCGCTGAGCCCGTGGACGTTCTGCGCATCCTTGGGCATCGGCCGGCACGGATCGATATAGGTGTGGAAATTGCGGCCGGTGGTGACCTTGTCGATCATCTCGACGGCGCCGATCTCGACGATGCGATGGCCGTCGCCGGGAAAGATGCCGGTGGTTTCGGTGTCGAAGACGATTTCGCGGATCGGTTGCGTCATGAGCATGGTTGTAGCGCGATTGGGCGCGAAGGCAAAGAGCCTCCGGCGGGCAGGGGATGATCTCCTGCACCCCTTTTTGCATTTCGCGCCCGCTATTCAAATGGGGTTTGGGGCCAAGGCCCCAACCGCCGGAGGCATCTAAAGCGCCGCCACAAGCTTCTTGACCGCCAGCCATGTCGTTCTCCGGCCGCGGCCGGTCGGAATCACGACATCGGCACGGCGGCATTTTTCGGCGTCGGACATCTGGTTGCTCAGGATCGCGGCGAATTTTTCCAGCGTCATGCCGGGGCGGGCGAGGACGCGGGCGCGCTGGACGCGATAGGGCGCCGAAACCACGACATTGACGTGGCAGCGCTTCCAGCCGCCCTTTTCAAACAATAGCGGCACATCGAGGACAACGGCGTCCTTCAGGCGATGCGCCCCCAGGAACGCCGATTGCGCCTCGGCGACAAGCGGATGCAGCACGGCCTCCAGCCGCCCCAGCCTGGCATGATCGCCGAACACCGCGGCGCCGAGCCTGTCGCGATGCAGCCCGCCGGCGTGGGTCGTTCCCGGAAACAGCTTTTCAATGGCGGCGAGCGCCCGGCCGCCCGGTCCCTGGACGCGGCGCACCTCGGCATCGGCGTCGAACACCGGCACGCCAAGGCTTTGAAACATCGCGGCGACGGTGGATTTGCCCATGCCGATCGAGCCGGTGAGGCCGATGATGATCATGCGGTCAGCAGCGCGCGCAGTTCGGCGTCATGCTGGCGCGGCGCCTGGGCGTGGAAGAACAGGTTGAACGCCGGATCGGCCTGGCCGATCAGCATCGTCAGCCCGTCGACGGCGCGCCGGCCAAGCCCCCGCGCCTCCGCAAGCAGCGCGGTTTCGAGCGGCATATAGACCATGTCGAAGACCAGCGCATCGGGCGCCGACGCCGCCAGCGCATCGAGCATCGCCGCCGGCATCCGGGCTTGGCCGGTCAGCCCCAGCGGACTGGCGTTGATGATGGTGTTGGCGTCCGCCATGGCGACCCGGGCATCGACGAAGCGGTGGATGCTGGCATTGATGCCGAAATGCTCGATGAGTTCCCGGGCGCGTTCGGGGCGGCGGACCAGAATGCGCAGGTCGCGCACGCCTGTCGATTGCAGCGCGTAAAGCGCCGCGCGCGCCGCGCCGCCGGCGCCGATCAGGCAGGTGATGCCGGGGTCGCGCTGGGCGCTGGTCGAATCAAGGCTTTCGAGCACACCGTCGATATCGCTGTTTTCGCCGCTCAGCCCATGGCGGGTGCGATAGACGCAATTGGCGGCGCCGACGCGCTGGGCGGTGCGCAATGGCGAATCGATCAGAGCGATGACGCTTTGCTTGTGCGGGATCGTGACGTTGCAACCGCGCCATGCCGGATCGGCGCGGCGCTGTTCGAAATAGTCGGCAAGCTCGTCGGCGCGGACGCGGGTGGCGCGATATTGCGCCCTGATCCCGAGCTTTTCGAGCCAGAAGCCATGGATCAGCGGCGATTTCGACTGGTAGATCGGATCGCCGATCACTTCGGCATAGGGCATGTCGGTCATGGTCACGCCTCCAGCACGCCGCGCACGCGCAGATAATCGAGCAGCGCCAGCAACGGCAAGCCGCGGATGCTGAACTGGTCGCCATCGATGCGCGTGAACAGTTGCGCGCCCAGCCCCTCGATCCGGTAACAGCCGACGCAGCCAAGCACAGCATCGCCCTCGGCATCGAGATAGCGCGCGATGAATCCGTCGGACAACGGCCGCATCGCCAGGCGCGCCGCGCCGCCGGCACGCCAGATCGGCACGCCGTTTTCGGCGATCACCGCCGCCGAGATCAGCCGGTGCGTGGTTCCCGACAATTGCCGCAACTGCGCCTGGGCGCGCGGCCGGGTTTCGGGCTTGGCGAGCAACGCGCCATCGGCGGCGACGGCGACCGAATCGGCGCCGAGCACCAGCACGCCCGGTCGCCGCCGCGAGATCTTGACCGCCTTGAGTTCGGCCAGCGCATCGGCGATGCGTTCGGGCGAAGCGGCCTGCGCAATCAGCGCGGCGGTGACGCCATCCTCGTCGACATGCGCCGGGACCGCCTCGTGCGCGACACCGGCGGCGGTCAGCATGGCGCGGCGCGCGGTGCTCTGGCTGGCGAGGATGATCATGCCTCGCTACCGCGATCCTGGCGGGCCTGGACGAGGTTGATGATCGCCGCCGCGGTCTCCTCGATCGAGCGTCGCGTCACATCGATGACCGGCACGTCATGATCGGCGAACAGCCGGCGCGCAAAGGCGACTTCGGATTCAACGGTCCCGAGGTCGACATAGTCGGTGTCGGGAGTCTGGCCGAGCGTCAGCAAGCGGTTGCGGCGGAGCTGCACGAGCCGTTCGGGGGCGGTGGTCAGCCCGACGACCAGCGGACGCACCAGCGTGAACAGGCCGGCCGGCGGCGGCGATTGCGGCACGATCGGGATATTGGCGGTCTTGAAGCCGCGGTTGGCGAGATAGAATGACGTCGGCGTCTTCGATGTCCGCGAAACCCCGGCGAGGACGATATCGGCTTCCTCCCAATCATCATGGCCGGCGCCATCGTCGTGGACCATCGTATAATTGATGGCGTCGACGCGCTCGAAATAGGCGGCGTCCATGACATGCTGGCGCCCCGGCCGCCGCGTCGCCACCTGGCCGAGCAGTTCCGACAAGGCGCCGATCGTCGGATCGAGCGGCGAGACCAACGGCAGGCCAAGCGTCGCACAGCGCTGTTCGAGCCGATCGCGGACGCCGCCATCGACGAGCGTATAGATGACAAGGCCCGGCCGGCGGGCGATTTCCGCGATGACGCGGTCAAGATGGCCTTGGGATCGCACCATCGGCCAGAAATGCTTGATCGCCTCGACGCCTTCGAATCGCGCCAGCCCGGCCTTGGCGACCGATTCGAGCGTTTCGCCGGTCGAATCGCTGACCAGATGCAGGTGAAGCTTGTGGCGTACGCCGGTCATGCCGCAACGCCGCCGGAATCGCGCCCGGAATCGCGCAACGACGCGCGCAAAGTCTTGGGCATGAAGCTGGGGATAAGCATCGGATGCATGGGTTAAGCCGGGGCGGCACGGCGGGGCAAGGGCTGGCCCTGAGAATTCCGCGCCACTTCGCCCACAGTCATCCCCGTTTCGTCCACGGGTTGAAGACTCCACAGGGCAGCCTGTGGATAACGGGGACAGTTTTTGCGACTCGCCGCGAGTCATGGCATTGGGCACGCCGGGATTGTGGATAATTTCGGGCGAATCGGTTATCTAGCGAATCCGGCACGCCTACTACAACCACTCAAGATTCAAGATTCATTAAAGTTAAGTAGTGACCGTGCCGTTACTGGCGTGCCCCCTTGACCATGGCGTTGCGGCCCGTGAAAGAAGCCCCCATGACCTCAAAGCCGCCCACCGATCCCCCCCTGCTCGCCGTGCTCAAGGGCGAACGCCGCGATCCGCCGCCGGTGTGGCTGATGCGCCAGGCCGGGCGCTATCTGCCCGAATATCGTTCGCTGCGGGAGCAAAAGGGCGGATTTCTCGAACTCGTCTATGACAGCGACAGCGCCGCCGAAATCACCCTGCAACCGATCCGGCGCTTCGGCATGGACGGCGCCATCCTGTTTTCCGACATATTGATCGTTCCGCACGCCATGGGCCAGGGCCTGCGCTTCGATGCCGGCGAAGGCCCGATGCTGTCACCACCGCTGATTGACGGGCTTTTCGCGCAGCTCGAACCGCAACCGCAATATCTCGCCAAAATCTATGAAACCGTCGCCAAGGTGAAAGCCCAGCTGCCGGCCGAGACAACGATGCTGGGGTTTGCCGGTTCGCCGTGGACAGTCGCGACCTATATGGTCGCTGGCCATGGCAGCAAGGACCAGGGCGAGGCGCGGCGGCTGGCCTATAGCGACCCATCGGCCTTCCAGGCGCTGATCGACCGCATCGTCGTCGTCACCGTCGATTATCTGTCGGGGCAGATCGAAGCCGGGGCGCAAGCGGTGCAGCTTTTCGACAGCTGGGCCGGATCGCTGTCGCCGGCGCAGTTCGAACGCTGGGTCATCGCCCCCACCGCCGCGATCGTCGGCCGCTTGATGGTCCGCCACGGCGATGTGCCGATCATCGGCTTTCCAAAAGGCGCCGGCGCCAAGCTCGCGGCCTATGCCGCCGAAACCGGAGTCGATGCCATCGGGCTCGATGAAACCGTCGATCCGGCCTGGGCCGATGCGATGCTGCCGTCGGGGATGCCGGTGCAGGGCAATCTCGATCCGCTGGCGCTGATCGCCGGCGGCGAGACGTTGAAGACCGCGGTCACCCGCATCCGCGCGGCCTTCGACACACGCCCGCATATCTTCAACCTCGGCCATGGCATATTGCCCGATGCGCCGATCGCCCATGTCGAACAATTGCTGGCGATGGTCCGGAAACCTTTCTGATTATGATAGCGATCGGCTGGCTCGGCGGTGCCTATCTCTGGGTCAAGGCCTTCCATATTATCTTCGTCATCTTCTGGATGGCGGGGATGTTCATGCTGCCGCGTTTTCTCGTCTATTGGCGCGCGGTGCCGCTCGATTCCCCGGAAAATGCGCTATGGGCGCAGCGTTGCAACCGGCTCAAGCGCATCATCCTCAATCCCGGGATCATCATCGTCTGGATTCTCGGGCTGGCGCTGGGCTTTGATCTCGGCTGGCCGGTGTGGCTGTGGATCAAGCTGGCGCTGGTGCTCGGGCTTTCCGGCTTTCACGGCTGGATGATTGGCGCCGCCCGTCAATTCGCGCACGGCGAGCGGCCCTATTCGGAAAAAACCCTGCGGCTGGTCAACGAGATCCCGTCGCTGGTGACGATCGCCGTCGTTATCCTGGTGGTCGTCAAGCCGTTCTAAGAGCGTCCGGCGACGTTACAGATGCCTCCGGCGGCGTTACAGATGCCTCCGGCGGCTGGGGCCTTGGCCCCAGACCCCAGTTGTTGGTTCCGATCGCATTGAAGCGACGCTCAATCCCCACGTCCGAAACGTTTTTCGGAGAATGCTCGATATAGTGGATTTGCACGGTGTGCAAAAGGGGTCTGGGGCCAAGGCCCCAGCCGCCTGAGGCGCTTTTACGATTCTGCCGGAGGCATCTACAACGCCGCCGCAGGCATCTACCCTCAGATTTCATGCCCCAGCCACGCCGCGATGACGGTGCCGAAATCCGGCTTGGTAACGGCGCTCATATGGTTGCCGGGAATTTCGACATAGGCGGCGTTGGGCAAGGTCATTGCCAGTTCGGATGCCGAGCCATTGTCCTGATCCTGCGCGCCGCAGATCACCAGCGAGCGGGTTTCAAAGCTGCGCACCGTCTCGATCGGTGTCGATTGTAGCGAGCGCAGGACGTGCGCCACGGCTTCGCCATCGATGTGGTTCTGCACCATGAACGTCGCTGCCGCATATTCGGCGCTGCCGGGTTTGAAGCTGCCGGCATTTGCGATGACATTGAGGAACCAGGCAGCGCGTTCCTTGCCGCCAGTGATCCCCGTCAGCCCCATGCCGCCAAGCACGGCGCGGCGCGGGCGCATGCCCCGCGCCAACAGCCGCACCACCGTCCGTGCCCCGAGCGAATAGCCGCCAAGGTCGAAATCGGTCAGGTCGAGGTGCGTGACCAATGCTTCGATATCTCGTGCCAATATATCGGCGGGATAGGCGGTCGGATCGTGCGGCGCGGCGCTTTGGCCATGGCCGCGAAAGTCGGGCATGATGACGCGATAGCCGGCGCCGGCTATTGCGCTGGCGGCACCGAATTTGCGCCAGTTCATCTCGCCCGAGCTGAACAGCCCGTGGAGCAGGATGATCGGCGCCCCCTTGCCGATTTCGTTCCAGGCGATGCGGGTGCCGTCGAAAGACTGGAAATCGTCACGGTGGAGGATCATTCGCCGTTCCTCATGTTCGCCTGGAGCTGGCGCTGTTGATCATGGGCGGTCACAGGCCGCCGCGAAGCCCGGCATAGACCATCGCCGGCACCGTCGCGGCAAGGCTCCACGCCAGCAATTCGAACAATATCTTGAGCCATGGCCCGGTGTCCCCGGCGACGCCCGCGACCAGCGCCGCCGCCGGCGCCAGCGTCAGCACGACAACGAGCGCCACGACGAGGATGCGGTTGCGATTGCCCTCGGTCAGCGCCGCGGCGCGCCGGAACGCCGCCAGCGGCCCGAGGCGCTCGACGACCGCCACCGGCACCAGCGGCATCAGCATGCAGATTGCCAGCAAGCCGCCGGCGAGCAGCAGCGCGTCGAGTATCCAGCCGGCCAGCGTGCCGGGCCGCGCGAACAGCTGGATGGTCAGCGCGGCGACGACAGCGGCGCCGGCAAGCAACGCCACCTGCAACCCCGGTTTGGCGCGCGCCAGCCCTTCGCGCAGGAATTTGGCCGGCGACAGGGCGCGACCGTACAGCCGCGAAACGAGGCCCCAGCTGACCAGCGCGACATAGAGCATCGCGCCGACGCCGCGCAACGTCGTTAGCAGCGTGCCGAGGTCGTCGCCTCCGGCGATCCCGAAGTCGCCTCCGGCGATCCCGAAGTCGCCTCCGGCGATGCCGCGCGCCGCCAAGGCGGGCAGCATGACCAGCGCCAGGCCGGCGAGCAACATTGCGGGAAAATCCTGCGCCATGGCCTGTGCGGATCGCTTCAGCACCAGCGCGACATCAAGCCTTATGGCCGGCGTCGAGGCCGGCGCGTCGTCATTCGAAGCGTCGTCGTCAGGGCTCACCCGGCGCGAACCTCGCGCGCCGCGGCGACGGCTTGCTTGAGCTTGTCATAGCCGACCGCGCCCGACAGGATGCTGTTGCCGACGACATAGCTTGGCGTGCCGGTCAGCCCCAGCGCCCGGCCGAGTTCGAGATTCTTGCTGATTTCGGCCTTAAGCGCCGGCGAAGCCAGGTCCCTTGCGGTGCGCATCTCGTCGAGCCCGGCGGCGCGGACGGTGGCGATCGTGCGTTCGTGCGTCACCTTGCCGGGGTTTTCGAACATGGCGTTGTGGAAGCGTTCGTACCGCCCTTGTTGCGCCGCCGACAGGCTTGCCATCGCGGCTTCGTCGCTGGCCGGCGACAGCACCGGGAAGTCGCGAAAGACGATGCGGACACCCTTGTCCTCGGCGGCGAGTCTGGCGACATCGGCATGGCCCTGGCGGCAATAGGGGCAGGCATAATCGAAGAACACCACCACCGAGACATCGCCCTTGGGGTTGCCGGCGACGGCGCCGTCGAAGGGTGTTTCGATCTCGTCGCGGTTCGATTCGAGCAGCTGGCTGACCTCGCGATTCTGCATCCGCGTCATCGCCTCGGGGATGATTTCGGGGTGCGCGAGGATATAGTCGTGGACGATCTTTTCGATCGCGGCGCGGTCATTGCCGCCCGGCGTTGCCGCCGCCAGCACCGCGCCGCCGATTGCCGCCACCACGACCGCGGCCATGGCCCAGAGCACCCGCACTTTTTTCTCCATCATCTTGCGCAACCAGTCCAGCATCAGCGCCGCCTTTTCTTGTTGCCGAGTTCGTCCTTGGCGACGAGCGAAATATCCTCGGCGCGGATCCAGTCCGGCGTGCCCTTGGGCAGGCCGGCCAGCGCCGTCCGCGCATTGGCGGCGGCGCCCTTGGCATTGCCTTCGAGGCTGTAGCGTTCGGCCGCCGCCAGCGCGGCATGCGGCTCGTCGCCCTTGCGGTCATAGATCACGCCGAGCTGATACCAGGCAAAGGGATTTTCGCGATCCCGCGCGATCGCCCGCTTGAGCAGCGGCTCGGCTTCGGCGAAATCGGCCTTGGTCTCGGTCGAAATCAGCGCATGGCCGAGCAGGGTCATGATCAGCGGCTCGTTGGGGGCATTTTTTACAGCGAGGCGCAGCACCGGCACGGCATCGGCGATCTTGCCCGATTCGAGCAGGATCTGGCCCTTGAGTTCGAGAAAATATGCATCGCCCGGCGCGGTCTTCAACAGCTTGTCGACTTCGCCGGTCGCCAGATCGCCATAGGCCGAGCGGTGCCAGGCATAAGCGCGGGCATAGTGCGCCGGCACCGACTGGTCGCTTTCGGGATAAAGCTGCATCACCCGCGGCGGCTCGTCGACAAAGCCGATCAGCTTGCCCTTGATGCGCAAGAAGCGCGC
Organism: Sphingomonadales bacterium; assembly: GCA_031405775.1. GTDB lineage: Bacteria > Pseudomonadota > Alphaproteobacteria > Sphingomonadales > Sphingomonadaceae > Sandarakinorhabdus. The sequence goes on from JANNJH010000210.1 coordinate 10,800, forward strand.
GTTGAGCCCCGGATCGGGCGGGCGGTTAAACGCCCGATCGCGGGCATAGACATTTTCCAGATTGGCGATGCGGGTGCCCGAAAGCGGGTGGGTGCGGGCGTATTCATTGTTTTGGCTAATGGCGAGGCGAAATTCCTGGCCGAGGAGTTTCTGGAAAAAGGCGATCGAACCCTTGCCCGAAATCCCGGCCTTGCCAAGATACAGCGCGCCCGCCTGATCGGCGCGGCTTTCCTGATCGCGGGTGAAGCTGAGAAACTTGCCCTGGGCGACGGCGGTGCCCATCCCCAGAATCGCCATCCCGGCCTCGCCGGCGCCCAGCGCCATCGCGGCGGCGGCACCGACCAGCGACAGCAGCGAAATGTTGGTCGCAGGCCCGGCGCCTTCGTTGAAGCGGACATTATGGCCGCCGGCGATATGGCCGAGTTCATGGGCGATGACGCCCTGGAGTTCGTTGACGTTGCCGGCCGCCGCGATCAGCCCGGAATGGATGAAGACATTCTGGCCGCCGGTAACAAAGGCGTTGATCGACGGATCGCCGACCAGCACGATCTGCACTGATTTCGGATCGAGCCCGGCGGCGACGATCATGTCCTTCGATATGTCGCGAAAGAACGCCTCGGTTTCGGCATCGCGGAGGATCGATTGCGCCGCGGCGGCGGATTCGAGCGTCGGCACCAGCAGCGCGAGCAACACGATGAGGGTGCGGGGTAAACGCATGGACACCGCCTGTCCTAGCACGGCTGAACCCGTGGTGAAGCGACGCATATTCCCTCTCCCGTTGACGCGAAGGCGTCGCCTGCGGCTGCGGGAGAGGGCGAGAGACGGCGGAGCCGGCCCGGGGAGAGGGGGGCGCTGCGTCGAAGAAACCCCGCTCGCCCAAACGGGCGAGTCGCCCTATCGCGCAGGGGGAAGCTCACGCCGCCGCCAGCAGCCTTGCCCGGCGGCGCGCGACGCTGCTGCCCAGCCCGACCGCCTCGCGGTATTTCGCCACGGTGCGCCGTGCGATGTCAAAGCCTTCGCGCTGCAAGACCTCCACCAGCCTGTCGTCCGACAGCGTCTCGTCGCTTTCAGCGGCGATCAGCCGGGCGATACGGTCCTTGACCGCCAGCGCCGACGAGGCTTCGCCGCCATCCGACGAGCCGATGCCGCTGCTGAAGAAATAGCGCAGTTCGAACAGGCCGCGCTCGCATTGCAGATATTTGTTCGACGTCACCCGGCTGACGGTCGATTCATGCATCTCGATGGCGTCGGCGATGGTGCGCAGCGTCAGTGGCTTCAACTGGCCGACGCCATGGTCGAAAAAGCCGCGCTGGTGCTTGACCACCTCGCTCGACACCTTGACGATGGTGCGGGCGCGCTGGTCGAGCGCCTTCAACAGCCAGTTGGCGCTGTGCACGCATTCGTTGAGGAAATTGGTCGTCGCCTTGTTGGCGCCGGCCTGGAGTACCGATTGATAGTCGCGATCGATGAGCAGCCGCGGCAGCGTCGCCTGGTTGAGCTCGATCAGCCATTCGCCATCGTCGCCGCGGCGCACGAAGATATCCGCCACCACCGGCGACGCGCCATTGCCGCCAAAGCGCAGCCCGGGCTTGGGCTCATAACGCCGCAATTCGCGGATCATGTCGGTGACATCTTCGCGATCGACGCCGCAGATGCGCATCAGCCCGGCGATATCGCCGCGCGCCACAAATTCGAGATTGGCGAGCAACGCCGCCATCGCCGGGTCGTGGCGATCGGCCTCCAGGGCCTGTATCGTCAGGCATTCCGCCAGGCTGCGGGCACCGACGCCGATCGGTTCGAAGCGTTGGATGACGCCGAGCACGGCCTCGACGTCCGCCGCGTCGATGCCGAGGCGATCGGCGATGTCGTCGACGCTTTCACCAAGATAGCCGGCTTCGTCGATCAGATCGATGATGTGGCGGGCGATGATCAGCGCCGGGCCATTGAAGGCGGCGCTGGCCTGGGCTGCAAGGACTTCGGCGAGCGAGGCGTCGGCGGCGGCGAAAGCGTCGAAATCCATGTCGTCGGCGTCACCGCCGGCGGCGACCGCGCCCCAATCGGCGCTGTCGCTGGCGCTGTCGTGGTGAAAGGCCTCGCCGGTGTAATCGATATCGAGCGGGGCATCGGCGCTGGCCGAGCCGGCGCTGCCGGTGCCGAGCAGCTCGTCGAGGCCACGGCTGCTCGGATCGACGCCAGATTCGGGGGCGGCTTCGACGCCGGATTCGGGGGGAGCTTCGGCGGTGTCGGCGCCGTCACTGGTGCTGAGCAACGGGTTCTTCTCGAGCTCGTCGCCGATATAGGCCTCGAGCTCGACATTGGTCAGCGCCAGCAGCTTGATCGCCAGCTGCAGCTGCTGGGTCATCACCAGCTGCTGCGACTGTCTCAGTTCAAGGCGCGGCCCCAATCCCATTTTGCTTATCGTGGCGGTGCCAGCCCGCGCCCCCGCCCAACCACAAGGCAGGATAGCCGCATGGGTGGTTGGGCGGGGGCGCGAGGACTTCGCGCGAGATATCGAGAGATTCAACGAAGAGACCGAGGCTGCACACCGAAAAGGGAAGCGGAAATCTACCCACGACGACCACACGAAGAGGAGACCCGACGCTCCGGAGAAGGGAGATGACGAGCGCGGCCCGCGACGTCAGCGGCCACCCGATCGGCCCAGGG
>JANNJH010000211.1:0-14524 GCA_031405775.1 Sphingomonadales bacterium
GTCTAAATTGAATGAACGGTGCAGCCGCGACGATGACGTAAATATATTCAAAGGTGGAAGTGGTGCAACCTTGTCCTATTCTTCATGTCTCGTCGATAAGACGATAAAGCGAATCCATTGGATAGAACAATATTCTGGTCAGAAGCACGTACAGACACGGTGACACTATACTTCGTGTCAACGTGTCGATCGCGCAGGCATGGCTTTATCGACAAGGATCGTTGCTCACGGGTAGCCCGCCATATGACGCAGCACGCGCGGCGCCCCGCAGTTTCTCGGGGCGGAGCGCGCGGCCCCTCTCCCGGCCCGGCTTCGCTGAGTCCGACCTCTCCCGCGAGGGGAGAGGTTTTACGCCACGGCGGGCGCCGCAACTTCCTCGACCCGGCCGATCATCGCGGGGCGCAGGCCGTCGCGTTTGCCGACGAGGATCAGGTGCCAGCGGTCGGGGATGGTTTCGATCCGCCAGTCGAGAACTTCGAACATCGCGTCATTCAGCACAGGTTTAAGGCTTTCGCGGACCCAGCCGGGGGCCTGGCGCCCAGGACCCATGGGCCAGCGGCGGCGCGCCTGGATGACGAGCAGCGCGAGGCCGGCGGGCGACAGGATGCGCCAGATTTCGCGCAGTTCGGCGCGGGCGGCGGCGCTGGGCAGCGGCGTGGTGACGAGGGCGCGGTCGAATATCGCCTCGATAAATGGCAGCCGGCTGGGGTCGGCGATCACCGGGCCTTGGCCGCCGGGGCGGGAGACGTGGACGACCCTTTCGAAATGATCGCAACCGGGAAGTGCGAGGCCGATCGGCGGTTGCCCGGCGATGAGCAGGCGGACGTGGCGGCCACCGGCGAACAGCCGCGCGATGGCGCTGTCGTCGGTGTGCCGGTGGACGCTCACATTCGCCGCTAAATCAGCGTTCGACGCACATGGCGATCCCCATGCCGCCGCCGATGCACAGCGTCGCCAGGCCGCGCTTGACGTCGCGGCGCACCATTTCGTGCAGCAATGTCGTAAGCACGCGCGCCCCCGAGGCGCCGATCGGATGGCCGATGGCGATGGCGCCGCCGTTGACATTGACCTTGGCCGGATCGAGCCCAAGCTCCTGCCCGACCGCCAGCGCCTGCGCCGCGAACGCTTCATTGGCTTCGATCAGGTCGAGATCGGCAACCGACCAGCCGGCCTTTTCGAGCGCCCGCCGCGATGCCGGCACCGGGCCGATGCCCATGACCGCCGGATCGACGCCGACCGACGCCCAGCTGGCGATGCGCGCGATCACCGGGGCGTTGCGCCGCGCCGCCTCGGCCTCGGACATCACCACCAGCGCCGCGGCGCCGTCGTTCAATCCCGAGGCATTGGCGGCGGTGACGCTGCCGTCCTTTTTAAAGGCGCCGCGAAGCCCCGAGATCGAATCGATGGTGGCGCCGTCGCGGATATACTCGTCGGTATCGACGATGGTATCGCCCTTGCGGCCCTTGACAGTCACCGGCGCGATCTCGGCCTTGAAGCGGCCCGCGGCCCGCGCCGCGCTCGCCTTGTTCTGTGATGCGACGGCGAATTCATCCTGTGCGGCGCGGCTGATCTGATATTGCTCCGCGACATTTTCGGCGGTGATGCCCATGTGATAGCCGTTGAAGGCATCCCACAGCCCGTCCTTGATCATCGTGTCGACAAGCTCGATGGCGCCCATCTTGGTGCCGCTGCGCAGGCCCTGCGCGTGCATCGAAAGGCTCATGCTTTCCTGCCCGCCGGCGATGATGATTTTCGCGTCCCCGGACTGGATGGCCTGCGATGCCAGCGCCACGGCGCGCAGCCCCGAACCACAGACCTGATTGACGCCCCAGGCCGGTGTCGCCTGCGCGATGCCGGCAGCCATCGCCGCCTGCCGCGCCGGGTTCTGGCCCTGGCCGGCGGTCAGCACCTGGCCAAGGATGACTTCATCGATCTCCGAGGCGTCGATGCCGGCGTCGGCGAGCAGCGCCAGGATGACGGTGCGCCCAAGCTCGTGCGCCGGCACGCCGCCGAGCGCGCCCATGAAGCTGCCCACCGGTGTGCGGCGGGCGGCGGTGATGACGGTTCCGGTCATGTTCGAAAAAACTCCCAAGGTCGATATCGAGTCGAAACGCGGCAACGCTAGGCGCAGTTTCCGATCAAGGAAAGCGGCGGCTTTGGTCGGATCAGCCGCGCAGCCAGTCCGCCAGCGGCGTCCACAACCGTGTCGGCGCCGTGCGCCCGACAACCATCCCGACATGGCCGGCATCGATGGGTAGCGCCGTGCCGATGCCAGCCGCCGAAAGCGCCGTCGCCGGGACGACGATACGGTCGCGCAGCGCCACCACATCGAGAATCGGCACATCGAGCAATGCCGGATCGATCCGTTGCCCGGCGATGCGCCAGCCGCCGCGTCCGGGCAGGTTGCGCGCGAATAGCCCTTCGGCAAGCTCGCGCATCGCTGCCATCGACAGCGGCTGGCCGGTGTTCGACCAATCCTCGAGCGCCACAAAGGCCGCTGCCGCCGGACCGTCGGTAATCCCGGCGAACCGCGCATATTTCGCCGCGAGGCCCGCCGGATCGAGCGACCAGAACGCCGGCTGCAACAGTTCCATCGGCACCGATCCCAGCGCCTGCGCCAGCGGTTCCGCATCGCGCCACCATTCGGCCAGCCCGTCGCGATCCGGCGCGTCATAGCCGTCGAAATTCCACGGCGCCGCCAGCAGCGCCAGCCGCGTTACCCGGTCGCCGAGCAGCACAGCCGCGCCGAGCGCCAGCGTTCCACCCAGGCAATAGCCGGCGAGCGCGACCGGCCGGCCCAGCGACGCGATCAGTGGCGCCAGCCGGGTTTCGACAATGGCCGCCAGGCCTGCCGGTTCGGTCACGCCCCAATCGAGCAGCAACGGCCGCAGCCCGGCCGCCGCCAGGCTGTCCATCAGCGAATTGCCGGGCGCGAGGTCGAGAACGGTCGGCGAATTGATCAGCGACGGCACGACCACCACCACGGGCGCGTCGCCGCCACCGGCGCGGCCGTGGTCGCGCAGCGTCACCCCGCCCGAACGCGCCACCACGGGGCGCTGCGGCCGTGGCAGTGTCGGCGCCGCCGCCTGGTAACGTCGCAGCCCCACCAGTACGCGGCGCAAGCGTTCGGGATCTCCCTTGCAAGCCCGCGCCACGACGCCGAGGAACACCGGCAGCGGGTGCGGGCCGCGCGCGCGCGGCGCGCCCTCGATCTGGCCGCGATGCGCGCCCTCGATCTGGCCGCGTTGCGGCGCAGCATTACTCTGTGTTACGGTGTTTTCTTCGCCATTTTCGGGATATTCCATGGCCACTGCATCTTCATCCACTGCCGGCGCCGATGACGGTCAGAAACCCGGCGACACCAAGCCCGTTGCGCCCGTGGTCATCAAGAAATACGCCAATCGCCGGCTTTATAACACGGAAAGCAGCAGCTACATCACGCTTGAGCATCTGGCGACGATGACCCGGCAGGGCCGCGATTTCCAGGTCTTCGATGCCCGTTCCGGCGAAGATATCACGCGATCGGTGCTGACCCAGATCGTCATGGAGGAAGAAGCCACCGGCCAGACGATGCTGCCGGTGCCATTCCTGCGCCAGATCATCGCGATGTATGGCGATTCGATGCAGGGGATGGTGCCGCATTATCTCGAAGCCTCGATGGCGGCCTTCGCCGAAAACCAGACGAAATTCCGCGCTGCCGCGATCAAGCCGTTCGAACAACTCGCCAAGCAGAATCTGGCGCTGTTCCAGGCTGCCAGCGAAATGCTCGGCGGTGCCCGCGGCGCTGCAATGGCAAAGCCGAAAGCACCGGTTTCGCCGCCGCCCGCTGGTGTCGATGCTGAAATGGCCGCGCTCAAGGCGCAATTGGCGGCTTTGCAGGCGCGCCTCGACGGCGCTACCAAGGGCTGACTTCGGCGCCATAAGGCCACACGGCCCGGTGCTGATGCCGAAAAGCGAAAGATCATTGAAGTATTTATCGATTTCCGCGTGGCAAGCGGCTTGCCCGCCGCGCGCGGCATCGCTATGAGCCGCCGCGGGGATAGGATGTCCGGCTTGGGCATTCGGAACGATCACGCAGGCGATGACCAGGCCTTTTGGCTCGGGTGGACCTGCTGGCGGCGGGTGGAGGTTTTGCGTAATGGAATCGGCAACATCGATGCGCGAGCCAGAGCCACTTGGCGGCGAACATGCGCCAGCGCCGCTTGACGGCGAACATGCGGCAGCGCCGCTTGACGGCCAACCTGCGGTCGGGCCGCTTGCAACGGGTGACGTCGATACGGGCGCGAACGACCCGGCATTGCCCAAGGACTATCGACCCTCGGCCGACGAACCGTTCATGAGTCCGCAGCAGCTGGCTTATTTTCGGCGCAAGTTGCTCGATTGGAAGGACTCGATCCTTCGCGAGGCCGCCGGCACGCTGGAAACGCTCAAGGCCGAGCCGATGCGCGAACCCGATGTCACCGACAGGGCATCGAGCGAAACCGATTGGGGCATCGAATTGCGCACCCGCGATCGCCAGCGCAAGGTGATCAGCAAGATCGACGCTGCACTGCGCCGCATCGAAGCGGGCGAATACGGCTATTGCGAAGTCACTGGCGAACCGATTTCGCTGCCACGCCTCGAAGCCCGGCCGATCGCCACGATGACGCTTGAGGCGCAGGAACGCCACGAACGCGACGAGAAGATCACCCGCGACGAATAGGCAGGTCGGCCTCTCCCGCAGGCGGGAGAGGTGGACTTTCCCGCGCTAGTGCAATCGGGCGATTTCTTCCTTGAGCTTGAGCTTCTCGCGTTTCAACTGCGCCAGCCGGATCTGATCGGGCATCGGGCGGCGCGTTTCGGTAGCGACCGATTCATCGAGCGACGCGTGCCGGGCGTTAAGGCTGGCGAGATGCGCATTGGCCATCGAAGTCTCCCTGAAATGGCATCGGGGTTTCCCGGCGCGAAAGGCCAGGCCCGATGCCGGTGGCTGGGTTTGGCAATACAATCACGAACGTCGCGGCTTGTCCAAGGTTGCATTTTGCGCGACGACCGGACGGTATGTTGTTGCGTCGAACGGGGCGATGCTCCCAGATGGTGTCTGGTCGCCGGGGCCGCGGCCGCGCGGTCGCGGATTGCCACGGCAAGGCGCGGCGACTCGAGAACAATGCTTTGATTCAGGGGGTTTTTGGTGGACGAGGAGGAAATTCGAACCCGGATCGAAATCGCCCGGCGGGATCATCGTGATCTCGATTCCGCCATCGAAGCCCTGCGGCAATTGTCCAATGTCGACATGATCCAGTTGCAGCGCTTCAAGAAACGCAAGCTCCGGCTGCGCGATGAAATCGCCGTGCTCGAGGATATGCTGATTCCCGACATCATCGCCTGATTCGGCCCACGGTCGGCGGTTTTCGATTCGGCCCGGACATGCTCGTTCTGCACGCAGGATTGGCAGTCATGAGCCGCATCGGGAATTGCGAAGGCGGCGCCGGAGTTCAAGACCGGGCGCGTTGGGGTAAGCGGGCCGGTTTCGCCCGAGTCAAACAGGCTCTGGTGCGCCGCGTCGAAATCATGGCACAACGCTCGACATGGCGCGGAAAAAGCAAAACCGGCAACAGCAGGCGATCGATGCGCTTTACCGCGAAGCCGTCGATCTTGCCGACCATGCGCGCCGCTGGTTCGATGGCCCAGGGGTGGCGTGGCGCAAGGCGTTGCCGGTCGACGCGCAGGCAGCGGTGGCGATCGAAAGTCTTGGCACCACGGCGCGACTGATGGCGGTGATGGCGTGGCTGCTCGATCCGGCGCAGTCGGCGTCGGCGGGGGCTGCGAAGCCCGGCGGACTGGTCGCCGCTGACGAGGGTGAACTTTCATCCGAATCGCCGCTGGCCGGAACGCCGGGCGGCGAGATCGCAGCAGCCACGCGGCGCCTTGTCGCCAAGGTCGCGGCGATGGTGCCGCCACCGCCGCCCGATTCGCCGCTTCCGGACGCCGCGCCGTCGTCCGCCGCCGATGCCGGATTGTGGCGGACATGAGCCCGTTCAAGCTCGCCATTCCGGTCGACGATCTCGCCGCGGCGCGCACGGCGTGAAGGCCGCCGCCGCTTCCTAAAGCTTGCGGATCAGCTGCCGGACCACGGCGATCCACGGCGCATCGAGCACCAGTTGCCGGGCGCCGGCGGTGGCGGGCAGGATCTGCACCCGGCCGTCCTCGGTCGCCACCAGGCGCCCGAAGGCGAAGCGGCCGACCGGTCGCGGCGCCAGCACATCGCGGTTGATGGCGCGGCCAAAATCCGCGGGCGCCAGTTTTTCGGCCCAAAGCTCGTCGCCGGCGCGATAGTCGCCCTGCGCCACTTCGACCATGATTCCCACCATCGACCCCGCCGGCGTCGGCGCCAGCAGCGTCAACGGTTTGCGCGGCGCGGCGGCGCCTTCGGCGGTCAACTGCGCCGCGACCGGCAGATCGGCGCGATCGGGCAGGGTGACGAGATCGGCCGCTTCGACTTGGCACGCGGCGGCGATGCGGTTGAGCCAGCCGACCGAGACGGTGCGTGTGCCGGTTTCGAGCCGGCCGATGGTCTGTGCGGTCGTCGGCGGTTCGCAGCGCATCGCGACGTCATGGAGCGTCAGGCCCTTGGCCTTTCGCGCTTCGCGGATACGGGTCAGCATGAGATGCTCCTGAACACGAAAATTGAACCAGTTCGGTTCTCTCTGTCCTACACAATTATGCCTGTGGCAAGGAGTTTCCTGTAGAAACAAAAGGAGACGCTAACCATGAAGGCACGTTCAACGCAGCCCGACGATATCGCGCCCGAACCGATGAACCGCATGCTGGCGACGCGGCGGCTGTCCCCGGCCGACGCCGTCGATCGCCGCACCGTCACTGTCAACCTGGCCGAATCGCCGCTGGCCTGGCTGGCGCGGCGCGGAATGGTCACCCAGCGCCAGTTCGCCGCGAGCGAGCGGTTGCGCAACGACTTCATGGTGGCGGGGCAGGCGCCGCGCGTCACCATGCGCTGGGATCCGGCCCCGGTCAGCGGTTCATCGGGGTGCGATCCGACGATTTCGCAGATCAGCGCCCGCCAGCGCTTCGACGCCGCCGTCGCCGCCGTTGGGCCGGGGCTGACCGATGTGCTGTGGCGGGTCATCTGCCTTGGCGAAGGGCTGGAAACCGCCGAGCGCACGCTCGGCTGGCCCAATCGCGCCGGCAAGCTGGTGCTCAAGCTGGCGCTCGACCGGCTGGTAACGCATTATCGGCTCGACTGATTCGCGCCGCCAGAAAGGTTCCCGATGCACTTTCGCCCGCTGCTGCCGCTGCTCGTGCTGCCGTTGCTTGTCGGCTGCGCGGGTCAGGCGACGACCTCGATGGGAAAGACGACGACCTCGATGGGAAAGACTCGGGGCGCGGCGCCGGCGTTGATCATCACCAGCGAACTGGTCAACGCCGCCGGCCAGGCGGTCGGCACCGCCATGGTGACACAGGAGCCCGAGGGCACGCGCGTCAGCATGGCGCTGACCGGCCTGCCGCCGGGAACCTATGCCGTCCACCTTCATGGCATCGGCACGTGCGATGGCCCCGGCTTCACCAGCGCCGGGGGCCATTTCAACCCGGGGATGAAGCAGCATGGCAGTCTCAACCCGGCGGGTGAACACGCCGGCGACTTGCCGAATGTCAGCGTCGGTGACGATCGTCGCGGCAGTCTTGATGCGGTGCGCGTCGGGATGCGCCTTGTCGATGGTGACACGCCGCTGGTCGACGCCGATGGCGCCGCGATCGTCGTCCATGCCGGCCCCGATGATTATCGCACCGATCCGGCGGGCAATTCCGGCGCGCGCATTGCTTGCGGCGTGCTCGCCCATGGCAAGCCGAAGTGACGAAATCGGCTCGCTGGGGCGATCGACGGGGATTGAACCCGCAACCTCCGGTACCACAAACCGGCGCTCTAACCAATTGAGCTACGACCGCCACAAGCGTTGGCGCGCACAAGGGCGCGAGGCGACGCAGATAGAGGAGGCGGCGCCTCCGCGCAAGCGGCGCTTTTCGAGTCATCCGCGCAAGCGGCGCTTTTTCGCTCAAGCCGGATGACGCAATTTTCCAAAGCCCAAGCCCAAGCGAGTCCATGATGATCTTCGATGCTGTCGATTTCGATGCCCATGAGGCGGTGCATTTCGCCCATGACGCGGCAACCGGCCTTCATGCCATCATCGCCGTGCATTCGACGCATCTCGGGCCGGCGGCGGGGGGGTGTCGCTGGTGGTCCTATGCCGATGACACAGCGGCGCTGACCGACGCGCTGCGCCTGTCGCGCGGCATGAGCTACAAGAACGCCATGGCCGGGCTGCCGATGGGCGGCGGCAAGGGCGTCATCATGAGATCCGTTGCCGTGCCCAAGACCGACGCGCTGCTCGAAGCTTTTGGCAATGCCATCGAATCGCAGGGTGGCCGCTATGTCACCGCCGAGGACGTCGGCATGACCGATCGCGACATGACCGTCATCGCCAGTCGCACCCGCCACGTCAGCGGCCTGCCCGCGGTCGGCGGCGCCGCCGGCGGCAATCCCGGGCCGTCGACCGCCGAGGGCGTTTTCATCGGCATGCGCGCCGCGATCGCCCACAAGCTCGGCCGCAGCGATTTCGATGGCCTCCATGTCGCCATCCAGGGGCTTGGCAGCGTCGGCGGCCCGCTTGCCGAAAGGCTGGCGGTGGCCGGCGCGGTGTTGAGCGTCGCTGATATCGACGAGGCCCGCGCCCATGGCTATGCGGCGCGGCTTGGCGCCAAGGTCGTTCCGGTGGCAAAGATCGCCAGCGTTGCCGCCGATGTGTTCAGCCCCAACGCGCTCGGGGCCGGGCTGAATGCCGCGACCATCGCCGGGTTGAACGTCGCGATCGTCGCCGGGGCCGCCAACAACCAGCTGGCGACCCCCGAGGACGGCGCGCGGATCGCGGCGCGCGGCATCCTTTACGCGCCGGATTATGTCATCAACGCCGGTGGGATCATCAACGTCGTCGCCGAATATCTGGGGCAGGACGATGCGGCGTCGGTCGCGCGCGCCATCGCCAGGATCGAAGAGCGGCTGGTCGATATCTTCGTCGAGGCGGACCGCAGTGGCAGGCCGACCGATGCGGTCGCGGATGCGATGGCGCGGGCGTTGATCGGGCGGGGGTGAGCAACCCTCTCCCGCTTGCGGGAGAGGCGACACGCGCCCCAGCGCGGCGGGTGAGGGTGTGCCCGCGCTGTCAGGAACGAACAGTCCCAGGCCCGCGCTGGTTCGAAGTGGCGCGTCTCTGGGCTTTGCCGCAGGTGGTAGAAGGGTAGAAAGGCAGCAAGGGGCGCGGGCAAAGCCCGCGCTGGCGTCGGACGGGTTCGGCGGGCGAAGGCCCCGCCGCCCCGCCGGCCGGACTTGCGCCTGTCGGCGCGCGGTACGCGCGCTCGCGGCGCTGCGTCAGTAATCCTTCTTCCACTTCAGATTGACACTCGTCCCGCCCAACGTCTCGACCGTCGACAGGATCGACAGCGCCCGCGTCAATGACACTTCGATGTTCGTCGCCGTATAGCCCTGGGCATCCGTCGCCAGCTCGACATAGACGTTGCGGCCGATATATTGCCCGGCCGCGACCGCCGTCTTGCGCCCCGTCGCCGTGTCGGCCGGCAGGATACGCAGCCGGTCGATGCCTAGCCCCTTGCGCACCGAATTGATCGGGTTGAAGCCGCCGCCACTGCCGCGCAGCGATGCCAGCGCGCCCGCCAACTGCACCGCTTCGGGGGCCGACAGGCTGGTCACCGAAGTGCCGAACAGCACCCGGCTGAGCACTTCGTCCTCGGGAAGCGACGGCACCGAGCTGAACTTGATCTCGGGCCGCATCGCGGTGCCGTCGATATCGAGCTGGGCGGTGAACCCCGATGTGCTGCTGGTCGCCGAAATGTCGATGAGCGGATCGGGCGGATAGACACCATTGAAGCGGATGTCGCCCTTGGTCAGCGAGAAGCGCTTGCCGGCAAAATCATAATCGCCGCGTACCAGCGTGACGCGCCCGGTCACTTCGGGCGTTGTCGCGCCGCCCTTGACCACAAGGTTACCGCGCCATTCCGCCTCGACCCCCATGCCCGACAGGAACAGCCGGCGGTCGCTTTTGATTTCAAGGTCGAGCAGCCAGCGCGTCGGCGCGGCATAGGTCACGACCCGGCGGCCAAGCACCCTGGTATGCTTTTCGGTCACCGCCAGCGTCGGCACCGCGATCGCCGTCGACCGGCCGATGCGATAGGTCGCCTTGTCCAGGCTGAGCTTGCCCGAGACGACGCCGCCATAGGGATCGGTGGCGATCCTGATGTTGCCCGTCGCGCTGCCGGTGAAATCGTCGCGATTGACCAGCCTGGCGTTCTTCAGCTGCAAGCGGATATCCATTGGAAAGGCGCGTTCGGCCGAAAGATCGATGCCGCCGGTGCCGGTGATGCTGCCGTCGCTGCCGGCACGCCCCGAAAAGCGCGTCAGTTCAATCCTTGAATTGGTGAAGCGGCCTTCCAGCGAGACCTGGTCGATGACCGCGCCAAGGCCCGTGCTTTCGACGCGCGCGCCCTCGCTGCGCATGGTTCCCGTCAGCTTGGGATCGCCGACATCGCCATTGATATCGGCGGCGATCGCAATCGGCCCGCGCACATCAACGGCCTCGATGCCCGATAAACCCCACACCGCTTCTGCCGGGCCATTGTAGCGAAGCTGTGCATAGATCGGGCTGGCCAACAGGCGTTGGGTCAGTGTGCCGTCGCCGGTGCTTATCGGCCCGACCCGCGCTTGCGCCCGGCCTTCGACCTTGCCGCCGCGCACGATGACGGCGCGCGCCACGGCGCCCGCGGCGGTCAATTCGGCGTTGAGCCCGACATCGATCGGCAGCGACGCCGAAGCGATTCCGGCGCGCGACAGGCTGTTGATCCGCAGGTTGGCGGTGCCGGTCGGCACACCGCCGGGGGGCAGCGCGATATCGACCGTCCCCGATATGCGGCCGGTGACGTCCATCGATGGATACGCCACCGTCAGCAGCGACAGCGCGACCTTGTCGAAGCGCGCACGCAGCGACTTGCGGTCGCCGAACAGTCCGGACAATTCGGCCTGGCCTTCGGCGGTGATGATCCTGACCGGTGCGAGGGTCCAGCCGCCGGTGCCGTGGGTGATGATCGCCGGGCCGCTCAGCCGCACGGGTTTGCGATCGAGGCTGCCGCTGCCGGTGATCTCGATCCGGTTGGGCGAGAAAATGGCTTCGGCGATGACGCTAAAGGGAATGTCGGTGCTGCCGCTGGCGCTGGCCTTGGCGGTGCCGCGGCCATCGGCATAGGCGATGCTGCCCTGGGCGCGGTCGACGCGCAGGCCATCGCGCTCGATTCCGGTCAGATCGAAATTGCCGGTGGCGCTCGGGCTGCCGGGCTGTTTGCGATTGGGGATCAGCGCCGTCAGCTTGAGGCTGCCGCTTTCGATGGTCACCGGCACCACAAGCGCCAGCGTCGCCTGCTTGGCGGTCGCGGTGATATCGGCGCGCTGCACCGCCCCCGTCGCCGCCAGCACGGCGACGCCGTCGATACCGCGACCGGTGAAGCCGATGGTGCCGGCGAACGGCCCCGCCGCCGTCTGCACGACGCTGCCGCGCCCGCTCAGCCCGGCGATCGTCGCATCGGCGATGTCGATGGTCAGCGGATCGGTGGCGGTGCGGATCAGGCCGCGCCCGGTCACCGGGCCATAGTCCGAACCGCCCTTCGCTTCAAAGCTCCAGCCGCCCGGCGCCGGGGCGATATGCGCCGCCAGCCGCGCCAGCCCGATGCCAAGGTCCGGCCGCGCCAGCACGACATCGACCAGCGGCGCACTGACCGGCCCGGCCAGCACCAGCGACAGCGGGCCATAGTCGCGCGAAACGCCGTCGCCGGTCATCCTTACCACGCCGCTGGGCGACCGGCTGCCGCTGGCGGTCAACGTCAACCCCGGCGACGTCACCCGGGCGTTGCGGAACGCCAGCGACAGGTCGGGCGCCATGTCGATATCGGCGGTGATGACCGGCAGGCCATCGGTCATCGAGGCGAAAAAGCCGTTGTCGAGGCGTGTCACCTTGACGACCGTGCGCCCGGTCACCCGCGCCCCGCCGCCCGCCGGAACGATCCGCAGATCGGTGACGATGTCGGTGACCCCCAGCCCCGGCACGCCATAGCGCGGCAGGCCGCCTTTGACGGTGAGCACGAAATCGGCGTTGGCGAGGACGACGACCGCCGTGGCATTGCCCTTCAACCGGTCCGAAGCAAAGCGCAGCGCGTTCGAGGTCATGCGCCCGCCGGCGATGGTCAACGGGCCATCGATGCGGACGTTGGTCAGCAACGGCTCGGCGGTATTTCCAACGCCGGTGATGCGCGCCGCGGTGATGCTGACCGGCACCACCAGCGGCGTTGCGCCGGCGCGGACGATGCCGGCCGCCCGCACATTGGTCGCGACCGTGTTGCCCCAGGCCGCGGTCGCCGCGGTCAAGCGATAGTCGATCAGCGGGTCGGCGAAACTGCCCGCCAGCTTTGCCGCCAGCCGCACGTTGCGGCCGCGAAATTGCGGCCGGATCGCCGCCGGATCGAGCAGCCGGGCGTCGATGGTGACGCCGTCGATCGTCTCGTCACCGAAATCGAGCCCGCCGCGGGCATTCACCGCCAGCGCCTTGCTGTTGAGCTTCGCCGTGATCGCCGCCGTCCGCCCCGTCACCCGCGCCGTCGCATCGATGGCCAGCACCGGCCCGCTCAATCGCGCCGCCACGCCCTGCAACAACCGCGCCGGCATGGCGTTGCCCTTGACGCCAAACAGCCCCGATCGCGCGCTGATGCCAAGATCTGCCAGCGGCGCGCCGCCGAGTTTCGCCGCCAGCCGCCCCTGCCAGACCTGCCAGCTGCCGTTGCCGTCGAGCTTGATGTCGAGCGGTTGCGAAAGCCCCAGGATGCCGGCGATCGCACCGCCCGCCGGTGCCGCGACCAGCGCGCCCATGTCGAATCGGTTGCGATCGGGTTCGGCGTCGAGCTTCAACCTTATGGTGTCGCCGCCGCGCTTTTGGCCGGGTTCCGCCAGCGTTAGCGCCACAAGGTCGATCCTGGCGCGGCCCGATCGTATGTCGGCATTGCCGCCGACCCCGAGCACGCGGCGTTTCCCCGATACCGCCGGTTCGAGGATCAGCCGGTCGATTTTCAGCCGCGCGATGGCGATGTCGATATCGGGCAGGATGCGTTCGTCGCCGCTGGGGCGCAGTTCGGGCATGCGCAGGATGCGGACCTCGGGCGCCGCCAGCGACCGCACCGTCAGCGCGTTGCGGATGAGATCGAACGGCCGCCAGTCGAGCGCGACCAGCGGTGCCACCGCGAACACGCCCTTGGGGTCGCCCAGCGTCAGGTCATGGATGATCGCGGCGCCAAAGATCGAGCCGTCGATGCGCCCGGCGCGCACCACAAGCCCGGATTTGGGCGCATAAAGCGGCAATTGCCGGAGGATGAAGGCGCGGCCGCTGTCGGTATCGAGCCAGCGCGCCGCGCCATAGGTCAGGCCGGCGAGCACCACCACCACGAGCACCACCATCGACAGCAGCCGCGCTATGCCGCTGCCCAGCCGGCGGCGGCGCGGCGGCGAGGCGGCGGCGGCTTCGTCCACGCTCAGAACGCCTGGCCGATGGAGACGTAGAAAGCCACCCTGGGGTCGCCGGGGCCGCGCGTGACGGGCGTCGCCACGTCGATACGGATCGGGCCAAAGCCGGTGAAATAGCGCAGTCCGACCCCGGCGCCGATCTTGAGGCTGTTGAACCCGGGGAGTGACGTCGCATAGACCTGCCCGGCATCGACAAAGCCGACAAGGCCGATGTCGCTGCCGAACGCCTTCATGCGATAGCGGACCTCGAAAGCGCCTTCGGTCAGGCTGTTGCCGCCGGTTGGCGAGCCATCGGCGTCCTTGGGGCCGACGCCCTGGTAATCGAAGCCGCGCACCGATCCGCCGCCGCCGGCATAGAAACGCCGGTTTGGCGCGATGCGGCCGCGGTTGGCGCCGCTGATGGCACCGAAATGCAGCCGCCCGGCCAGCACGATATTGCCGAAAGGCTGGTACGCCGTGGCTTCGAGCTGGGCCTTCACATAGTTGAAGTTGCTGCCGCTGCGCAGCGTCAATTCCGGCGATACGCGGGTGGTCAGCCGGAAACCGCGCGTCGGGTTGAGCAAATTGTCCGACTGGTCCCAGGTGACGTTGCCGGGGAACGCCAGGATGAAATAGGTGTTGTTCGGGTCGTTCGGCGCCGACCGGTCGCGCTGTCGCGTCGCCAGGCCTTCGACGCCGATCGAATAGGTCCAGGGCTTTTGCCAGATGATGTTGGATTCGCGCGCGATCGCCGCGGTGATGCCGATGGTGGTCGCGTCAAAGGCGTTCTGCTGTTCGGCCGAAAGCCCGATACGCGCCGAAAGCAACTGGTCGCGCCGGCGGAAATTGCGGCGCTGGAGCTCGGCGCTCAGCACCTGTTCGCGTTGGGCGGCGATGGCGCGCAGGGTTATGCCGCCTTCGGGC
>JANNJH010000212.1:0-3383 GCA_031405775.1 Sphingomonadales bacterium
CCGAATTACGAAGAAGAAAGAACACCCTCACCCGGGCCACCGCCAGAGCGGATGCGACCTCCGTCGCTGGATCGGCGTCTCTCGCCTCTCCCGCAAGCGGGAGAGGGGGCAGCGTTTCAATCTGAGGGAAATCGAGTCTAGAGTTTTGTCCGAGGCCGCGTCAGCGACCCAACAAGCCTTCGGCCGTCAGTCGCTGCCGCAGCGCGGCGACGCCGGTGAAATGATGCCCCGCAAAGCCCTCGGCCTTGCCGGCGCGGACATTTTCGATGCGGTCGTCGATGAACAGGCCTTCGCCCGCCGCCAGGCCGAAGCGGCGGCGCGCCAGCCGGTAGATTTCGGGTTCGGGCTTGAAAAGCTGTTCGGCGCCCGAGACGATGATATCGCCAAAGCGATCGAACACCGGCGCCTGCGGGCGGAACATCGCCCAGAATTCGGCGGAAAAATTGGTGATGCCAAAGATCGGCACGCCGGCATCGTCAAGCTCGGCGACAAGATCGAGCATGCCCGGCACCGGACCTGTGATGGTTTCAAGCCAGCGCGGCGCATAGGCGGCGATCAGCGCCGCCTCGGCGGGAAATTGCGCCGTCAATTCGGCGGTGGTCTCGGCGTGCGGCCGGCCGCGATCGTGCTGGAAATGCCATTCCGGCGTCACCACATGCGCCAGGAACCAGTCGAGTCGGGCGCGATCGGGAATCAGCTTTTCATACAGCGCGCGGATGTCCCAGCCATAAAGCACATTGCCGACATCGAAGACGACCGCGCTTACCGGGGTGCTGGTCATGCCGGAACCGCCAACCCCCGACGGCAACGGCGGATCAAACGTCGACGGCCGCGGCGAATCAATCAGCCCTGGCGGGCCTTGAAGCGGCGGTTGGTCTTGTTGATGACATAGGTGCGGCCATGACGGCGCACGACCTGACAGTCGCGGTGGCGATTCTTCAGCGACTTGAGGCTGTTACGGACCTTCATGGGAAATCTCTGAATCTTTTGGGCTGGAACAAGAACGCGCTGGCTAGGCAAGCAAGCGTGGAAAGTCAACGCAATTGCGCCCGATGGCCCAGGATCGCCGCCAGCGATGTTGCGAAGCCGGCGCCGCCATGCGACCTGATGCCACATTCGTGCGTTGTCGTTGCAGCTGCGCGACAGTTCAGGAGCGTCTTCGATGCATGGTCTGGCGAAACACTTCTTCCTGGCATCGGCGCTGGTCCTCGGCGCTTGCGCCACCACCCCCGGCACCGAAGTGACGCGCTTTCACCTCGGCCAGCCAATCCCCAGCGACGCGATCCAGCTCGTCCCCGCCCCCGGCATGACGGCGCAGGGCGCCGACCCCGGCATGGCGGCGCAGGGCCTCGAATTCCGTAGCCATGCCGCCGCTGTCGCCGCCGATCTGAATGCTATCGGCCTGCGCCCCGCCGAAAACGACGGCCAAAGCGCCTATATCGGCGTCCTGACAGTCGAACAGACCAGCTACGCCGGCGCGCCGCGGCAATCGCCGTTCAGCATCGGCATCGGCGGTTTTGGCGGCAGCTTTGGCGGCGGCGGCGGGGTCGGCGTCGGCGGCGGCGTCACCATGCCGATCGGCAAGGCCCCAAGCAACGAAGTGCGCGTCAACATGCTGTCGTTGCAGATCCGCCGCCGCTCGGACAATCATATGCTCTGGGAAGGCCGGGCGGTGCAGCAAATCGCCGCCGATGCCCCGGCTTCGGCGCTGCCGGCGGCGGTGCCGGCGCTGTCGCGGGCGTTGCTGACCGGCTTTCCGGGCGCCAACGGCCAGACCGTCATCGTGAAAGCGCGCCAATGATCGGCATCGATTCAGGCTTCGATTCGGGCAATATCGAGGTCCGCCGCTGCACCGGCCCCGACGACATCGAACTCGCCATCCGCAAGGATGCGCATTCCCATTTCTACCAATGGTTCCACTTCCGCCTGACCGGCGCGCGCGGACAGCGCTGCACGATCCGCATCATCGACCTCGCCGGCAGCGCCTATCCCGGCGGCTGGCCGAACTATCGCGCCGTTATCTCCAGCGACCGCCAGACCTGGACGCGCACCGATACCAGCTATGACGCGGCGGCCGGCAACGGCACGCTGACCATCGAAGTCACGCCCGGCAGCGACGCGCTGTGGCTGGCCTATTTCGCGCCCTATTCGATGGAGCGGCACCACGACCTTGTGGCGCGAATCGCCGGCTGCGACGGTGTCAGCGCCGATGTCCTCGGCCACAGCCTCGACGGCCAGGCCATCGACCGGCTGTGCATCGGCACCGGGCCATTGCAGCTCTGGCTTTACGCCCGCCAGCACCCCGGCGAGAGCATGGCCGAATGGTGGATGGAAGGCGCCCTCGAACGCCTTGTCGACCCCAGCGACCCGGTCGCCCGCGTGCTGCGCGCCGCGGCAAAGCTCCACATCGTCCCCAACATGAACCCCGACGGATCGTGCCGCGGCCATTTGCGCACCAACGCCGCCGGGGTCAACCTCAACCGCGAATGGGCGGCGCCAAGCCTCGATCGCTCGCCCGAGGTTTTCCACACGCTGGCGGCGATGAAGGCCAGCGGCGTCGATTTCGCCATCGACGTCCATGGCGACGAGTCCATCGCGCAGGTGTTCATCGCCGGTTTCGAGGGCATCCCGTCGATCACCGACCGCCAGTTGGCGTTGCTGACCAACTTTAAGGCGCGGCTGCAACGCCTGTCGGCGGATTTCCAGACGCGCATCGGCTATCCGGCATCAAGCCCGGGCAAGGCCAATCTGACGATGAGCACCAACGCCACCGCCGAACGCTTCGGCTGCCTGGCGATGACGCTGGAAATGCCGTTCAAGGACCATGACAATTTGCCCGACCCGGTCGCCGGCTGGTCGCCGGGACGATCAAAGGCGCTTGGCCGCGATTGCCTCGCGGCGCTGGCGGAAATGCTCGGCGACCTGCGGTAAAACAGCGCCTCCGGAGGCATCTAACGCGCCGCCGGAGGCACGAGCGCGCCGCCACGCACACACCGACCGGCAAGGCCCCTGGGACGCCCTTTCGCGGTGGGGCGAGGCAGAAGCGCGACGACACCGCCGAGGCAAGGCGCTCGATCGGGTTGCGGCGCGTGGCCGCGCGGTCTAGGCGATCCACGGATGATTTCGGCGACCCGCCAGACCTCGCCGCACCGGCGGCGCGAGCCGATCGGGCGCCGCGCCCCCGCCTTGCTGCTTGTCGTCGCCGTCCATGCCCTGCTCGCTGTCATGCTGCTGATGCTGACACCGCCACAGTACCTGCCGGACGCGCCGAAGATTTTCGAGATGTTCTCCGTGTCGGAACCGCGGATCGAGCCCGCGCCAGCGCCGGCGCCGCGCCCCAGGCCCGCCAGCAAACCGCCGCCGCGGGCACCGGCGCCCGCGCA
>JANNJH010000213.1:0-5468 GCA_031405775.1 Sphingomonadales bacterium
TATGTCGGCGTCGAGTATCTTGCCTGCCGCCAAATCCTGTCGTGGATGACACGATGACCATCACCATCTGGCACAATCCCAAGTGCGGCACGTCGCGCAACGCCCTCGCAATGATCCGCGCCACCGGCGTCGAGCCGTCGATCGTCGAATATCTCAAGACCCCGCCCGATGCGGCGACGCTGGCACGGGTGGCCAGGGCCGTCGGCGGCGCCAAGGCGCTGATGCGGGTCAAGGGCACGCCGGCGCAGGAGCTTGGGCTGGTCGATGCCGATGATGCGACGATACTGGCGGCGATGGCGACGCACCCGATCCTGATCGAGCGGCCGGTGGTGATCGGGCCAAAGGGCATCGTGCTGGCGCGGCCATCGGAAAAGGCGCTGGACGTGCTCGATGGGGCGCTGCCGGGCGATTTCACCAAGGAAGACGGTGAGAAGGTGACGCGCGGCGCCTGAATTGCGCCGCGCTCGCGCGCGAAACTTTTGCAAAACCAGAAGGTTGACCATGCGACGATCGCTGGCTCGATCGATATGCATTGGAGCCTTTGAAGATGGATATCGGACGCCGGCTGTTCGCCGAAGCGCTGGGGTCGGCGATGCTGTTCGCCACCGTCATCGGTTCGGGAATCATGGCGCAGAACCTTGCCGGCGGCAATGTCGCGGTGGCGTTGCTCGGCAACACGCTGGCGACGGCCGCGATGCTGTTCGTCCTCATCACCATGCTCGGGCCGGTATCGGGAGCCCAGTTCAACCCGGCGGTGACACTGGTGTTCGCGCTGCGGCGGGAGCTTTCGTGGCGGGATGCCGGGGGTTATCTCGTGGCGCAGCTTGCCGGCGGGTTCCTCGGCGCCTTGGTCGCGCATGGCATGTTCGACCTGCCGCTGCTCCAAGCCGGCACCAAAATCCGCACCGGGACCGGCCAATGGCTGGGCGAGGCGGTGGCGACGTTCGCGTTGGTGCTGACCATCTTGGGAACGCTGCGCCACCGCCCGCAATGGCTGCCGGCAACGGTGGCGATGGCGATCACCGCGGGCTATTGGTTCACATCATCGACGAGTTTCGCCAACCCGGCGATCACGCTGGCGCGGTCGATGACCGACAGTTTTTCGGGCATTCGACCAATCGATGCGCCGGGGTTCATGGCGGCGCAGATCGCCGGCGCGCTGGTCGCGGCGGCGTGCGGACGCTGGCTGTTCGAGGCGCGCTGACGCCCGCCGCTCGCTTGCGGCGGCGGGATATCGATCAGTTGTTGACCTGCCGCTTGAAAAACGGCGGGATGTCGACATCGGGAGTGCCGGCCATCGGCTCGGGTGCCAGCGTCGAGGCCGGCGCCGGCTTGGGCTTGGGACCGCGCGACAGGCTCATCATCTTTTCGAACAGCGTCGGCGGACGATCGTCCTCGACGGGTTCGAGAACGACCGCGACGACCGGAGTTGGCACGCTCGGCGGGAAGCGGAAGGTATCGGCCGGCGACAGGTCGGGAACGCGCTCGGCGGCAACGGCGAAATCGACCGCTTCGTGCTCGATCTCGATTTCGGGAAGATCGGCATCGTCACGCGCGTCGAAACCATCAAGCGCGCCGGCAAGGCCGGTGTCGGCGACCGGCATGCCGTTGTCGATCGACGCCGGGGCAGCCGCTTCGGGAAGTGGCGACGGGAAGAAATGACCCGCAGGCGCCGCGGTGAAGATGCTCGGCTGGGCAGCGAAGCCGGTGGCGGCACGCGGCCGCGCCGCGACCGGGATCGGGCGGCTGGCGGCGTCGATACCGGTGGCGACGACCGAGACGCGCATGACGCCGTCGAGGTCCTTGTTGAACGCCGAACCGACGATGATGTTGGCATCGGGATCGACCATGTCGCGGATGTGCATCGCGGCTTCGTCGACTTCCATCAGGCGCAGATCCTCGCCGCCGGTGATGTTGATGATGACGCCCTTGGCGCCGCGCATGCTGACTTCGTCGAGCAGCGGGTTGGCGATGGCCTTTTCGGCGGCTTCGATGGCGCGGCGTTCACCCGTCGCTTCGCCCGTGCCCATCATCGCCTTGCCCATTTCGGACATGACGGTGCGGATATCGGCGAAATCGAGGTTGATGAGGCCCGGCATGATCATCAGGTCGGTGATGCCGCGGACGCCCTGGTGGAGCACCTGGTCCGCCATCGCGAACGCCTCCTTGAAGGTCGTGTTGGCGTTGGCGATGAGGAACAGGTTCTGGTTGGGGATGATGATGAGGGTGTCGACGACCTTTTGCAGCTCGGCGATGCCTTCCTCGGCGGCGCGCATGCGCCTGTTGCCTTCGAAGGTGAACGGCTTGGTGACGACGCCGACGGTCAGTATGCCCTTTTCGCGCGCGGCGCGGGCGACGACGGGGGCTGCCCCCGTGCCGGTGCCGCCGCCCATGCCGGCGGCGATGAAGCACATGTGCGCGCCTTCAAGGCTGGTTTCGAGCTGGTCGAGCGATTCTTCGGCAGCGGCGCGGCCGATCTCGGGGCGGGCGCCGGCGCCGAGCCCCTGCGTGATCTTCATGCCGAGCTGGATGCGGGTTGCGGCCTTGCTCGCGGCAAGCGATTGGGCATCGGTGTTGGCCACGATGAACTCGACCCCCTGGAGGTCGGCGTTGATCATGTTGGCGACAGCGTTGCAGCCAGCGCCGCCGACGCCGATCACCGTGATTCGCGGCTTCAGCTCGGTCAAAGCCGGCCGTTCGAATTCCAGCATGTCGTGTCTCCCCTGCGTTGAATCATACTATATGAGCTATCATCGAGTTCCAAGCGGCTTCATATGCTGCCGCGCAATTTTTCGATCATGGCGCCGAGCCGGCCACCGCCGCCGGTCTGCTTTGGCGGCGCCGTCATGTGCCAGATATCAGGCACTTCGGCGGCCGCGAACAGCACCAGGCCGGCAAGCGTAGCAAACGCCGGGCCGGACTGCGCCGGCGGCAGACCCGTCAATCCGCGCGGCCGGCCGATGCGGACGTTGCGGTTGAGCGCGCCTTGGGCAAAATCGGCGATGGCGCGCAGTTCGGCGCCGCCGCCAGTCAACACCAACTGCCGCGCCTGCGGGCCGGTAAAGCCCAGCTCGTCCAGCTTGATGGCGACTTCGCGGAACAACTGGTCAAGCCGGTGGCGGATGACGCCGATGATCTGCGCCTTGGGAACGCGCATCGGTTCCGACGTGCTGTCCTCGCTCATCGGCGGGATTTCGACGGCTTCGTGATTGTCCTTGGGAACCGCGATCGCCGACCCATCGAGCGCCTTGAGCCGTTCGGCATGGCTGCGCCGCGTCGCGAACGCCGCCGCCAGATCATAGGTGATATCATCGGCGCCCATCGGGATGGCGGCGACGCCGACAAGCATGCCGAAGCTGTGGACGGCGATGGTGGTGACGCCGGCGCCGATCTCGATCAGCGCGACGCCAAGCTCGCGCTCCTCGCGTTCCAGCGTCGACAGGCTGGCGGCCAGCGGCGAGGCGACCAGCGAGCGCAGGCCGATATGGGCGTTTTTGATGGCGCGATCGAGGTTCTTCAACGGCGGCGTATCGGCGGTGACGACATGGATATCCATGCCGAGCCGGTCGGCGTGGAAGCCGATCGGGCTTTCGACGCCGGGTTGCCCATCGAGCGCGTAAAGCGCCGGCTGGGCATGGACGACGGTGCGGCCGCGCGGATCGATGCGGGCGCGGCCGGCCTCGCGCAGCTTGATCATGTCGGCGGCGGTGATGCTGGCGCCGGCGATATCGATTTCGGCGGTGGCGACGTCGCTGCCAAGGTTGCCCGCCGAAATCGAGGCGTGGACGAATTCGATCTGCAGGCCGGCGGCGCGCTCGGCCTGAGCCATGGCGCCGCGGATCGCGGCTTCGGTGCGTTCGAAATCGGTGACCAGGCCGCGCCTCAGCCCGGCGCAGGGTTTCTGCCCGGTGCCGATGACGCGCGGCTCGCCATTGCCGCCGACGATGGCGATCAGCGCCGCCACCTTCGACGTGCCGACATCGAGCACGGCGATGGTGCGTTCGGCGGGCCCCTTGGCAACAACGGCGCGGACGAGCGGGATTTTGGCGGCCATCAGATCGTCAATGGCTTGGGAGCGATGGCGGCCGCCTTTGCAGCGGCGGCGTTGGCTTCGAGCGCCTGTTGAACCGCCGGGCCGCCGACCGTCATCTGGCCCGGCAGGCGCATGTCGAAACGTTCGAAGCGGCCACCTAGAAGCTTGCGATCATCGGAAAGGCCGGCTTCGAGCTTGGCGAAGCGCTTGAAGGCGGCGGTGGCGGCAGCGGGCGTATCGGGCAACGCCAGCGTTTCGCCGGACTTGAATTTGACGTCCCAGCGCCGGCCACCGACCAGGATCGCCGCATCGACGCGGTCCGACAGCGTCGGCGCCGAAGCGGTCAGCGCCAGCAGTTCGCGAACCCGCTTGTTGGCTCCGGGTCCGACGACGATGGGCAGCGCCGAAAAACGTTGAAGCCTGGGCGTCGGCAATTCCTGACCGGCTATGTCGATAAGGGCGAAACGGCGGCGATGCTGCCACAGCGCCACCGGGCGGCGCTCGACGATCTGGATGGACAACGTATCGGGCAGCCGGCGGCCGACGCTGGCATCGGCGACCCAGGGCAGCGCCAGCAGGCGGGCGCGGATGGCGGGCAGGTCGGCGGTGATCATGGCGTTGCTGTCGCCCGAAAGCGCCGCGTCATAGACCGGCAGGCGCGGCATTTCGCGCGTGCCGGTGACTTCGACATGGCGAATCTCGAAACCGGCATCGGCGGTGCCGCGGACGAAACCGGCCCAGGCGCGCTGCGGCACGCCGGCGAGCGTCGCTGCGACGGCAAGTGTGCCAGCGATCAGCGCGAGGCCGATGATGGCGACGTTGCGGCGCAGCGCCTGCGCGCTGACCGGCAGCGCGACAGTGGCCGCCGCCGGCCGGCGTTGCGGCACCGGCTTGTGACGCGGCGGCTTGGCACCGCGCTTGAGGGCAATGGCGGTCATGCTGGCCCGGTTCCAGAAGCGAGGGCAGCGTCGATCAGCCGTTGCACCAGCGCTTCATAACTGATGCCGCGATACTTCGCCTGTTCGGGAACCAGGCTGAGTGGCGTCATGCCGGGCTGGGTGTTGGTTTCGAGCAAATAAAGACCGGCCTCGGCGTTTTCAGGGCCTTGCGCCGGGTCCCAGCGGAAATCGGAGCGCGAGGCACCGCGGCAACCCAGTGCGCGATGCGCGTCGAGCGCCATCTTGAGCGCGCTGGCTTCGACGTCGGCGGGGAGCACGGCCGGGCAGATGTGGAGCGTCAGGCCATCGGTATATTTGGCCTCATAATCGTAAAAGCCTTGCGCGGTCTGGAGTTCGGTGACCGCCAGCGCTTCATCGTCGAGGACGGCGACAGTGAGTTCCTTGCCGGCGATGAAGGGTTCGGCGAGCAGTTCGGCGAAATCCTGCCAAGGGCCCTTGGCTTCGCGACTGATCGGGTTGCCATGGTTCGACGCATC
>JANNJH010000214.1:0-6996 GCA_031405775.1 Sphingomonadales bacterium
GCGCCAGCGCGGTCCCCCATGCGCCGCCGCCGATCACCCCGATCATGTCCATTCTCCAATTATCGCGGGTTCGGTGGCCGACGTGATCGTCATGCCCTTACCCCCGCGCCGCGCACGGCCTCTGCTCCCGGATCGAGCGGCCAGCGCGGCCGCGCCGGTGCATCGAGCGTATCGACCAGCCCCAGCGCCAGTCGCTCCGCTCCGGCCCAGGCGATCATCGCCGCATTGTCGGTGCAAAGCCACAAGGGCGGCGCGACGAAGTTCAGCCCTCGCGTCGCCGCCAGCGCCGCCAGCGCCGCCCGGATGTGCTGGTTCGAGGCAACGCCGCCCGCCACCACCAGCGCCGAGCCTTGCGGAAATGCCAGCATCGCCCGCGCCGTGCGATCGACAAGGCAATCGGTTGCCGCGCTCTGGAACGCCGCCGCCAGATCGTCGCGATCGCTGGCGCTCTTCTCCGGCAGCGCCGCCCAAGCCCGCAGCACCGCCGATTTCAGCCCGGCGAATGAGAAATGCGGCTCGGCGCTGCCCAGCAACGGCCTTGGCAGGGCAAAGCGTTTCGCATTGCCCCGCGTCGCCGCGCGCTCCACCGCCGGCCCGCCGGGAAAGCCCAGCCCCAATATCTTCGCGGTCTTGTCAAAGGCTTCGCCGATGGCATCGTCGATCGTCGTCGCCAGCCGCCGGTAACGGCCAACGCCTTCGACCCCGAGCAACTGGCAATGCCCGCCGGAAACCAGCAGCAGCAGATAGGGAAATTCCAGCCGCGCATCGGCCAGCCGCGGGCTGAGCGCATGGCCTTCGAGATGGTTGATCGCCAGCAGCGGCTTGCCCGCCGCCCACGCCAGCGCCTTGCCGGTGACCAGCCCGACCATGACGCCGCCGATAAGCCCCGGCCCCGCCGTCGCCGCCACCGCATCGACATCGGCCAGCGCGACACCGGCCTCGGCGAGCACCTCGGCCACCATCGGCGTCAGTCGCTCGGTGTGCGCCCGCGCCGCCAGTTCGGGGACGACGCCGCCAAACGGCCGGTGCGCCTCGTCCTGGCTGGCGATGCGCTGCGCCACGATCGTCCGGTCGCCGCGCACCAGCGCCACGGCGGTTTCATCGCACGAGGATTCGATCCCCAATATCAGGCTGGTGTCCACCCACGCCCCATAGCGGCGCTGTGCCCCAGGGTCGACTCCCGTCGACTCCTGTCGACTCCCGTCGCGGCGCATCTTGCCAATCGGCGCTTGGGCTTTCACAACCCTGTGCATGACGATTTCCTTCAAGCTCGGCAGCCGCGGCTCGCCGCTCGCACTCGCCCAGGCGCGCATGGTCGCCGCGGCGCTCAGCGCCGCGCATGGCTGGGGGCCGGGCGTCGCCGAGATCATCGTCATCTCGACGACCGGCGACCGCGTGCAGGATCGACCGCTCGCCGAAATCGGCGGCAAGGCGCTGTGGACCAAGGAAATCGACGCGGCGCTGCTGGGTGGTCGCATCGATTGCGGCGTGCATTCGATGAAGGACGTCGAAACGCTGTTGCAGGGCGGCATCGCGCTCGTCGCCATGCTGCCGCGCGCCGATGTCCGCGAGCGCCTGATTGGCGCCGACAGCATCGACGCACTGCCGCACGGCGCCCGCATCGGCACCTCCAGCCCGCGCCGCACCGCGCAATTGCTGGGGCTGCGGCCTGACCTGCGGATCGAGCTGCTGCGCGGCAATGTCGCCACCCGCATCGCCAAGGTCGAAAGCGGCGCCGTCGACGCGACTTTGCTCGCCGCCGCCGGGCTCGACCGCCTGGGGCTAGCGGTCGGCGCGGCGATCCCCATCGAGATCATGCTGCCGGCCAGTGCGCAGGGCGCCGTCGGCATCACCGCGCGGGCCGGCGATGATGCCGTTCTGGCGCTGCTGGCGGCGGTCAACCATGACGACACGTTCAATGCCGTGTTGCTCGAACGCGGCTTCCTCGCAGGGCTCGGCGGCACCTGCCACAGCCCGGTGGCGGCGCTCGCCACCATCGCCCAAGGCCGGGTGACATTCCGCGCCGAAATTATGACTGAGGACGGCACCGAGATCGAGGAAGGCGGTTTTGAAGCCGGTCTGGACGACGCGCCGGCGCTGGTCGCCGTCCTCGCCGCCGATATGCTCGCCGATGCCAGCCCGGCGTTGCGCGCGCTGTTCGCCGCTGGTTGATCTTGGGGTTTCAGGGCCTCCGGCGGGCAGGGGGTTACCCCCTGCACCCTTTTGTGATGCGGTGTGGCTTGCGGCGTGTCGGGGCAATCCCGTCAAATGGGTGCAGGGCCAAGGCCCTGCCCGCCGGAGGCTCGTCTTGCCGCTAATTGCGGCGCATATCCTCGTCACCCGCCCGCAGCCCGGCGGCGACGCCACCGCGGCGCGGTTGCGCGGACTCGGGCATGACGCGGTGCTGGCGCCGCTGCTCGCCATCGAAGCCGTCGACTGGCAACCGCCCGCCGCGCCGCCGCCGGCGATCATGCTGACCAGCGCCGCCGCCGTCCGGCTGGCGGGTGCCGCCGCCGCCGCCTATCGCGCGCTGCCGACGTTCACCGTCGGCGCGGCCACAGCGAGAGCCGCCGTCGCCGCCGGCTTTAGCGATGTTCGCGGTGGTGGTGGCGGCACGGCGCAGGCGCTGGTCGATGCCGTCGCCGCCCAGGGTGTGCCGGCGATCCTCCACCTCGCCGGCGAGGACCGCACCCCCGTCGCGGTGCCGGTGGGGCTTTGCATCGAAACGAGGATCGTCTATCGCGCCCGGCTGCTGCCGCTCGGCGGAGTGCCCGACGTCGATTGGGTGCTGCTGTATAGCGCCCGCACCGCCGCGCATTTCGCTGCCGAATGCGATCGGCTCGGCACCCCGCGCGCCGCCATCGCCATCGCCGCGATCAGCAACGCCGTGGCCGCCGCCGCCGGTCCGGGATGGCGTGCATCGGTGGTCGCCGCGCGCCCCGATGAAGACGCGCTGCTGGCGGCGATCGACGCGGCGTGCCAAAAGCCGCGCAACAGGCTGTGAGCAGGAACCCCATGGACGCGCCATTCGATCGCGGCGAAATCGATCGTGCCAGTCTCGATGCCACCGAACGGCTGCGTGCCCGGCTGTCGAGCCGCCCGCCGGCGCCGGTGACGCCGCGCCGCCGCGGCTTTGTGCCCTGGGCGATCGCCGGCGGCCTGTTGGTGTTTTCGGCGGGGATGGTCGCCAACCCCTGGTTCGAATCGACGGTGCGCGACAAATTGCCGTTCACCACCGCCATCCCGCCCAAGGCCGCCGACAGCGCCGGGATCGACGCGCTGCGACAACGCCTGGCACAGCTCGAAGCGCGGGCGGGCGCCGCGAACGCATCGATGCCGTCGGAACGGCTGGCCCGCAACGAAGGCCGGATCGAGACCAACGCCGAACAGATCGCCCGCCAGTCGGATCGCATCGACCGGCTGACCAGCACTGTCGCCGCGCTGACCGCGGGACAGGCCAGTGATTCCGCCCGCACCGCAGCCGCCACCGCCACCGCCATCTCCGCCGCCGATCGCGCCGAGGGAATGTTGACGCTGGTGCTTGTCCGCCGCGCCATCGACAGCGGCCGGTCTTTCGACGCGCTCGATGCGGCGCTGCGCCACGCGTTCGAAGCGCGTTATCCCGATGCGGTGAAATCCGTCGCGGCGCTCGGCGCGGCACCCGTCACGCTGGCGACGCTGCGCCGCGACTTCAACGCGCTGCGCCCGGCGGTCGGTGCGCGTCCGGCGGCTGCGGCGCGCCAGAGCTGGTGGGGAACGCTGACGACAAAACTCGCCGAGGCGGTTTCGCGACCGCCAAGCGACGCGCCGCTGGCACCCCCCGAAGCCGCCAATGCCGCGTTGGCAGACGGCGACTATCTTGCCGCCGCCAACCATCTGCGGCGGCTGCCGCGGTCCGCCGCGCTGGTCAATTGGCTTGCCGCCGTCGACCGCTTGCAGGCCGGATCACAGGCGCTGGCGACGCTGGAAACAGCGACGGTTCTGACGCAGCCCGCGATCGCCGGTGCAACGCCCGTCAATGCCCCGGCCGGCGGCCGTCGCTGATACGGCCGGCGGCCGTCGCTGACCCGCGGGGTCGGTGCCGATCGGCTGATGTCAGGCGACGCTTCAGCCGCGCCCGCCGAACAGCGCGCTGCCGACGCGAACGACGGTGGCGCCAAGCATCACCGCGGTTTCGAAATCACCCGACATGCCCATGCTGAGCTGGCCAAGCCCTTGTTCACGGGCAATTTTCTGCAACAGCGCAAAGAATGGCGCGGCTTCGATATCGGCCGGCGGCACGCACATCAGCCCGATGATCGGCAAGCCCGCAGCCCGCGCTGCCGCGACCAGTCCGGCGACATCGGCGATCGCGCAGCCGCCCTTGTGCGGCTCGTCACCGATGTTGACCTGGATGAAGCATTCCGGCCATTTATCGAGTGTTTTCATCGCCTTGGCTAAAGCCGAGACCAGCGAAAGCCGGTCGACCGAATGGATGACATCGAACAGTGTCACCGCGTCGGCCGCCTTGTTCGACTGGAGCTGGCCGACCAGATGCAGTCGCAAATCCGGCGTGGCGGCTTGTAATTGCGGCCATTTTTCCTGCGCTTCGGCAACGCGGTTTTCGCCGAAGCTGCGCTGTCCGGCAGCGATCAGCGGCGCGATAGCCTCGACCCCAAACGTCTTGCTGACGGCGACAATTTCGACGTCGCCCGCCGCCCGGGCACTTCGCGCCGCCCGCGCGACGGCATCGCGAACCGCGACAAGTCGCTCGCCGGCGCTGAACGCCGAGTCGAGCGCCGCCACTATGTCATTGGAAACGATCAGAAAGCGACGTTGGTGCCGAGATAGACCGCTTGGTCGGCACGATCCGTATCGAGCAGCGAGGGCTCCAGTGGCGCCAGCTTGTAGCGGACGCCGCCGCTTACCGAAACGCGCGGCGCGATCGCATAGGCGCCGCCCAGTTCAACCGAATACCGCCGTTCAAGCGGCGCAAAGGCCAGCAACCCACCCTTTTCGGTCGTGCCCTGCAGGCTCGTCTTCCAATTCTTGCCGCGATAGCTGATGCCAAGGTCGATCGAGTCGCGGCGACCGAAAAGCAGCGCCGTCGCGCCCGGCTCGACACGGCCAAAGCCGGCGTTGACGGCAAAGCCCTTCCAGGCAACTGAAAGATCGACATTATACGACGCCGGCAGCGCCGCCAGTGTTTCGGCAGGCGCCGTCGCCCGCGAACGATCGGCAACCGCAGCAACGACGCGCGTGCTGACGCCGAGCGACAGCGCCTTGCGGTTGTCGCTCTGGCCCGATGGCGTGAAACGGAAGGCGCGTTCAACGGTCTGCAGCCGCGCCGAAGCGGCGCTGCTGCCCGATGCGGTGAAGCTGAATTTGCCCGCATCGGTGATCGGCGGCTGAAACGGTGTCAACGGCATTTCGATGCTGAAACGCTGCTTGGCAGGCTTGGCGCTGGTCTTGTCGATTGCCCTGGCGGCGAGCGCCGGCGCCGCGACAAGTGCGGCGGTCGACAACAGCGCCAACGAATTCAAGGCGATCGAGCGCACAAAACCGGCTGGCTGCGCGCGCATAGCACGGCGCTTGGTCGTGGTGGCGTAACCCCCGTGCGAATCGACTGCCCTAGTCATGGCTTCTTTCTATCAGGGCTGCGTCGCCTGGCACAGTAGGTACAGCCCTAGCCGGGGCAACCAGCGCAATTATTTCAAGCGACTGTGGCTTGCGGTGCACAGTTGCGGCCCGGCAAGGTGCGCGCCAATGGCTCGGCAAATAGTCGTCCCCCAAATCGCGCACGCATTCTCCGGCGCGATGCGCACGCATTCTCCGGCGCGATGCGCACTCTGGGGTTGGCGCAATGCGCAGCTCGCGCCTATAAGGCCGGGTTATTCTCGTGGAAGGGTCGCCTGTGCGTCGCGTCGCTATTGTCTTGCTCGGTCTGGCGCTGGTCGCACCGCTCGCCGCTTGCGGAAAAACCGAAAAGCTTCGCGCTGGGGTCGAAGCACCGGCGCGGCTGACGACGATCGGCGTCAATGCCTATCTGTGGCGCGCTTCGCTCGAGACGATCGGCTTCATGCCGCTGGCGCAGGTCGATTCGAACGGCGGCATCATCATCACCGATTGGTATGCGACGCCGCAAACCCCGAACGAGCGCGTCAAGGTGACGATCGCCATCCTCGATACCGAATTGCGCGCCGATGCGATCAAGATAACCGCGATTCGCCAGACGCTGGCCGGAAGCGGCTGGGTCGATGCGCCGGTGCGCGCCGGCACCGTGCAAAAGCTCGAGGAAACCATCCTTAGCCGCGCCCGCGATCTGCGCCGCGCCCAATATTCCGGCTGACACCAGCCCGATGGCGACCAAATTCGATCACAAGAACGCTGAATCGCGCTGGCAGCAGGCCTGGGACGATGCCGGAAGCTTTGTCGCCGACGACGCCAGCCCCAAGCCCAAGGCTTATGTGCTTGAGATGTTTCCCTATCCGTCGGGGCGCATCCACATCGGCCATGTCCGTAATTACACGATGGGCGATGTCATCGCCCGCACCCGCCGGGCGCAGGGGTTCGAGGTGCTTCACCCGATGGGGTGGGACGCCTTTGGCATGCCCGCCGAGAACGCCGCCATGGAGCGCGGCATCCATCCCGGCAGCTGGACGCGCGACAATATCGCGGCGATGCGCGCCCAGCTGAAACGCCTTGGCTTCGCGCTCGACTGGAGCCGCGAACTCGCCACCTGCGACCCCGATTATTACGGCCAGGAACAGGCGCTGTTTCTCGACCTGCTGGCGGGCGGTCTGGTCTATCGCAAGGAATCGGCGGTCAACTGGGATCCGGTCGACATGACCGACATGACCGTGCTCGCCAATGAACAGGTCATCGACGGCCGCGGCTGGCGTTCCGGCGCCATCGTCGAACGCCGCCGGCTGAGCCAATGGTTCCTCAAGATCACCGATTTCGCCGAGGATTTGCTCGCCGGACTCGACACGCTTGAAAACTGGCCCGAAAAAGTCC
>JANNJH010000215.1:0-1456 GCA_031405775.1 Sphingomonadales bacterium
ACGGCGTCATCGTCGGGCTTGAGCGGGCGGCCGACGTGCGCAGCATCCGGATCATCGTCCGACACTGGCGCGCACCTTTGACGCGAACCTCATCTGGATGGGCGAGGCCCCGCTTCTGCCCGGTAAACGCTACGAATTCAACCGATACGCACAACAGTTTGGCATCGCCGCCGGCATCGTCTTCCATCATCATCACGCCAACCGGGCGGACGCGGCTGATGCAGCCTGGAACGAACGGCGTGCGCGCCACGACGAGCGCGTCGATCGGATCGCCATCTTCGGCCAGCGTGTGCGGGATGAAGCCACAGTTGGTCGGATAGCGCATCGCGGTGTGGAGGATGCGATCGACAAACAGCGCGCCCGAGGCCTTGTCGAGTTCGTATTTGACCGGCTCGCCGCCCAGCGGGCATTCGATGACGACATTGACATCATGCGGCGGGTTAACGCCGATGGGGATTTGATCGATCCGCATTATAGTCTCCTGTTGTGCAGTGCGGCGTAAGCGAGCGTCCGCGATTCGTCTATCGAAAGGATGATCTTATGGCCTGGGTGGCTCTGGTAATCGGCGGGCTTTTCGAAGTGGGATTCACCACGTCGCTGCGCTTTGTCGATGGATTTCGCAACGTGCCGTGGGTGGCGGCCTTCCTTGTCGCCGTGGCGCTGAGCATGGGGCTGCTCGAATATGCCGGGCGGACGATCCCGATGGGGACGGCCTATGCGGTATGGGCGGGGATCGGCGCCGCCGGCACCGCAATCGTCGGGATCGCGTTTTTCGGCGAGGTCGCCAGCCTGCCGCGGCTGTTGCTGCTGGCGGGGTTGATCGGCTGTATTCTCGGGCTGAAGTTGATCCGGTGAAGCCCCCTCTCGCGGTTAACCGGTCGCCTTTGGCAGGGGTGATTTGCGATCAGGGCCTTGCCGCCAATAGTTTGTCGAGCGCGCCGACGCTTGTGCCGGTCTTTTCAAAACGCGGGTAGCGCAAGCCCTGGTTCCAGGCGAGAATGACGCTGCGCACCCGGTCGCCGGTCTTGATTATCAGGCGGATCGGCGCGTTGCCGCCCTTGGCGGCGGCGATCTCGGCCTTGATCAAGTCGTCGGAGAACGGCCTGTCGTTGACCGCGACGATCTCGTCGCTGACGGTAATGCCGGCGGCAAAGGCGGCGCTGTCCCAGATTACCTGTTCGACCTTGTTGTCCTTGCCGATGACAAGGCCACCCGAGAACGCCAGGTTGTTGGTCTTGCCCGTGCGCATGATGTCGGCAAAGGCCGGGGTCGGCGTGTCGGTATAGACCAGCCTGTAACCCGAGGCGGTGAAGCCGGCCATCGGCGCGCCGCCGGCCTTTTCGGTCAGGCGCGCACGCAGAAAAGCCTCCCAGTCATACGGCGCGACGGCATTGAGCGTGGTGACGATCGTGTTGAAATCATAGGGAAGCACGCCCCAGTCACCGTCGTTGACGCC
>JANNJH010000216.1:0-2769 GCA_031405775.1 Sphingomonadales bacterium
GCCTTCATGGGCGCTGGCATGGACCAGCGCGTCATGGACAATCAGGTCGCCGCGCTGCGGCAGCGTTGCCAGCAATGTCGAATTGGCGGCGTGGCCGGTCGAAAAATACAGCGCGCTCGCGCAGCCGAAGAACGCCGCCGCTTCGGCTTCGAGCGCCTCATGCTCGGCATGGTTGCCGCGCAACAGCCGCGATCCGCCCGATCCGACCGGCACACCGCGGTCCAATGCGGCGCGAACGGCTTCGGCGAGTTCGGGGGACTGAGCAAGGCCGAGATAGTCGTTCGAGGCAAAATCGACGCCTTGTTGCGGAATCAGCCGACGCAAACGCGCGTTATCGGCCAAGCGCGCCAGATCAGCCGATTGCGCCGCGAAGCCTGTCACGCAGCGACGGTCGCACCGCTGCGCGCTGGACGCCCGGACTCTTTCCCCACCGAATCAGGCCGCATCGGCTCCGACGCCGCCATCGGCCGCACGCCCAGCTTGGCGAACAACGCCGCATCCCTGGTGTCGCCGGGGTTTGCCGTGGTCAGCAGCTTGTCGCCGGTGAAGATCGAGTTGGCGCCGGCAAGGAAACACAGCGCCTGGGTGGAAACGCTCATATGCTCACGCCCCGCCGACAGCCGTACCATCGACAGCGGCATGGTGATCCGCGCCACCGCGATCGTCCGCACGAACTCGATGGGGTCGATCGCCGAGCCCGGCACATCCTGAAGCATGTCGCCCAGAATCGTGCCCTTCACCGGGATCAGGTCATTGATCGGCACGCTTTCGGGATGGCGCGGCAGCGTCGCCAGGGCGTGGATGAAGCCGACACGGTCTTCGCGGGTTTCGCCCATGCCGACGATGCCGCCGCAGCACACCGAAATCCCGGCGCTGCGCACTTCTTCCAGCGTATCGAGCCGATCCTGAAAGCTGCGCGTCGTAATGATCTTGGGGTAATTTTCCGGCGAAGTGTCGATATTATGGTTATAATAATCCAATCCCGCGTCGGCCAATTGCCGGGCCTGGTCGCCGGTCAGCATGCCCAGGGTCATGCAGGTCTCCAGCCCAAGGCCGCGAACGCCCTTCACCATTTCGACGATGGCGGGCATGTCGCGGTCCTTGGGGTTGCGCCATGCCGCGCCCATGCAAAAGCGCTGCGAACCTGACGCCTTGGCTTGGGCGGCATCGGCAAGCACCGCTGCGACATCCATCAATTTCTCGGCCTTGAGCCCGGTCTTGGCGCCGGCGGACTGGCTGCAATAGCCGCAATCTTCCGGGCAGCCGCCGGTCTTGATCGACAGCAGGCGGCACAGCTGGACTTCGCCTGCCGCATGATGCGCGCGGTGCGTCGCCTGCGCCTGGAATATCAGGGCATCGAAGGGCAGGTCGAACAGCGCGGCGATTTCGGCGCGCGTCCAGTCCTGGCGCGGCGCCAATCCGACAGCGCATGGCGCCAATCCGACAGCGGGCTTGGCGACATCAACGATTGCGGAGGGAGTGCTGGTCATATCTATTTCATACTATCTATAAAATCCGCGCTTGGTAGCCGGGGCACAGCCCAGTATCGATGCGTCCTCGCATCAAGACCGTCGAGCGTCAAATCCGGACCCCCGAATGATTGACAGCGTCCGACAAAAGGCCTTGTAAGCCTGCGTCAACGGGCAGAAAATAAGCGCATGAAACGAATCCTGTTGCTTGCGTTTGGCTGGATGATGCTGGTGTCGGCCACCGCCGACACGCCGCAATGGCGCCCGGCGCAGGTCGAACGGCTTTTGGTCTGGCTCGATTCGGCTGCCGATGACGCGCTGGCTCCGGTTTCGGCCGAAGCACCCCGCGTCCGCGCGGCGCTGGCAGCGGGCGACGCGGCGCAGATCGACAGTGTCGCCACCGCCGCCGCTGTCCGCCTGCTGCTCGCCCATCGGCTGGGCTGCTGCGACGCCGCGACGCGTGCCAAGTGGCGGATTGCGGATACGGCGGCCTATAGCGATCCTGCCGCCCAGCTTGCCAACGCGCTCCGAACCGATCGCCTCGATGCGCTATTCACTGGGGCGCGGCCTTCGCAGCGCTTTTATGCGGCGCTGCGCGATGCCTATGTCCATGAAACCGATCCGGCGCGCAAAGCGACGCTCGCTGTCAACATGGATCGCTGGCGCTGGATGCCGCGTACGCTCGGCCATCGCTACCTGCTGGTCAACGCCGCGGCGTTCGAGGCGACGCTGTGGGAAGACGGTGCGCTGATCGGGCGCTGGCGCGTGATTATCGGCAAGACCAGGTCGCCGACGCCGGTCTTCCAGGCGATAGTGACCGGCGTGACCTTCAATCCCTGGTGGGAAATCCCGGCGTCGATCGTCGCCGAAAGTGTCGGCAAGATGATGCGCAACCGTCCGCAAAAGGCGGCGAGAGAGGGCTATGTCATCCACAACGGTCGCTATCGCCAGCGTCCGGGACCCGCCAATTCGCTCGGCCGGATGAAGCTGGTGATGCCCAACCCGTACACCGTCTACCTCCACGACACACCGGCACAAAGCCTGTTCGCCAAGGATGTCCGCACGTTCAGCCATGGCTGCGTCCGGGTCGGCGAAGCGCTCGACCTTGCGACCGCGCTGCTGGCGCCGCTGCCTGGCTGGGACCGGGCGCGGACCGACGCGATGGTGGCGGCGGGCGCGACCGTCACCGTGCCGATCGCCGCCCCGATACCGATCTATATCGCCTATTTCACCGCCGAGCCCGATGGCCTTGGCGGCATCAGATTCTTCCCCGATGTCTATCGCCGCGACCACAGGCCAC
>JANNJH010000217.1:0-1367 GCA_031405775.1 Sphingomonadales bacterium
GGACATCGCCGGCGTCGGCTTCAAGACGGCGGGCGGTTGCCAGCAGCGCCGCATGAACCTCGGGCATCGCTTGACGCAGCGCCTCGATCGGTCGCGGCGTGACCCGCCCGGAAACCACATCCTCCCCTTGCGCGACGGGCAACCATTCGCCATAGGGCCGCCGATCGCCGGTCAATGGGTTGCGCGAGAACAGCACGCCGGTTCCCGACATGGCATCGCGATTGCCGAACACCATGGCCTGGATGGTGACCGCGGTCCCCGCCGCATCGCCAAGGCCATGATGGGCGCGATAGGTCATGGCACGCGGCGAATCCCACGAGGCAAAGACGCTGGTGACCGCCAGGCGCAACTGGTCGAGCGCCGATGCCGGCGGCTGGCCGGCGCCCGAAACCGCGGCGAACTGATTGACAAAACGGCGGCGGATGTCGGCGGAAAAGGCCGCATCGCCGGCATCACGCGCCAGCGCCGCTTCGACGGCGTCGTCGATGCCAAGATTGAGGATCGTGTCCATCATCCCCGGCATGCTGGCGGCGGCGCCGGAACGCACCGACACCAGCAGCGGCGCGACCGTGCACCCGAGCCGGCGGCCCAGCGCTTGTTCGATGCGCGCCACGCCAGCGGTTATTTCGCGCCACAGCGCGTCGTCGATGGTCCCGCACGCTCGCCAGCGGCGCCACGCGGCAGTGGTGATGACGATAGCGGGCGGCACGTCGATGCCGAGCGCGCGCAAGCGGTTGATGCTCCACGCCTTGCCGCCGATCAGGCTGCGCGGCAGATCGAGCCTCCCGTCGAGCGGCAAGACGTTCGCCTCGTCACCCGTCACGCGGCACGTCCGGCGGCAGCTTCCTCCGCCCGGCTGCGACCGGTCAGCGCCAGCAGGTCCTCGTGCAATTCGAACCAGACCGTATGGTAGCTGTCGATGATCGGCCGGGCGACATAGGTCGTATCGCCGGCAGCGATGCGCGCCAGTGCGGTTTCGAACCGGGCGCGATAGCGGGCAAGCCGCGGCACCTGCGCCACGAGCGCCGCCAGCACCGGCAGCGACACGGCGTCAACGGCGCGCAGCCGTTCGAGGACGCGCGTGTCATAGGCGGCGTCTCCATGGTCGTTTGGCGTCTTGGCATCGCGCATCTGCCAGGCGGTGATGACCGCTTTCAGGTCGCCGTTGACAGCGCAAAACGCTTCATAAGCATTTTGCAGCGCCGCATCGTCGAGGCCGGCGCGCTCGGTGGCGATCAGATCGGCAAGTCGTTCGCGCCCGGCCGGCGACAGCCTGATGCGACCGGCAAGCTCGCCGAGCAAGCCCGCCGCATTCAATGCAATGATACGATCCGCTGCCGCCGCCAGCCCCAGCGATTCCTGCACCG
>JANNJH010000218.1:0-4657 GCA_031405775.1 Sphingomonadales bacterium
GGGGTTGTCCAGCGCCGCGAACACGGCGTGGCGGCCATAAAGGCGCGGGAAAGCGCTTCGCAAAGCGGCTGGCGTTTTTTGATGTGGTCTGCGTCCCATCGGCGGGGCTTAGCGTGTCTGCCCCGCCGTGTCATGCGGCGCCGTGCGCGGGATCAGCCCTGGGGCTTGGCGGCAGCGACGGCCGCGGCGAAGTCCGTGGCCGACAGGCCGACGACAAGCCCGGCTGGTGCGGAGCGAAAGCCGTCGACGGGAACGCGAACATCGCCGTTGGGCGTCGTCACCAGGACAAATCCGCCTTCGACGGTCTTGACGCTGCCGACCACCGCCGCGGCGTCGATGCTGCGCACCTCGGCGCCGGCAACCAGCTTGGCCAGCAACGCCGCCTTGGCCGCATCGGCGGCGCCGCCGCCGGCGGCATCGAGCTGCGCCCGTGTCGCTGCCAGCACCGGGCCCTTGGCGCCCGCGCCCAGCGATGACGGGGCGATGGAGACCTTGCTGGTTCCGGTCGAAATGACGACGTTGGTGGCGGTGACGGATTCGATGGTGGCGAGTTCGGCGCCGGCTGGATCATAGATCGTCGCGCCAGCCTTCAGCTGCGCCGCCAGCGCGGCGGGCGGGGCGGTGGTTTCGGCGATTGCCGATGTGCCGGTGACGGCAGCGAGGCCGATGAGAATAGCGGTAAATTTGTGCATGATGGTGTCTCCTCAGGCCCCGCAAGACGCATGGATTCACCAATAGATTGCTAACGCGGAGCGTCGACGCGACAGGCCGTGGCGGGCGAGGGGCAGGGTGAGCTTTCCGGCCGTTCGCCGGGGCGAGCCATCGGTGGGTGCGTCGCTTGCAGGGTGGTGGAGGGGGTTGGATTTGAACCAACGTAGGGCGAACCCGGCAGATTTACAGTCTGCTGCCATTGACCGCTCGGCCACCCCTCCATGGGACGCCTGACGACGAGCCGGCCTAGTGGCGAATGGGGCGGCAGGTGTCAACGTCTTCCGGCGCGAAAGTGCATGACGCTGCCCGCACCCGCTATCCCCGGTCCGGCACCACCCGGTCGCGGCCCATCCGCTTGGCGCTGTACAGCGCCGTGTCGGCGCGCGCGATCAGCGTGTCGCAACTGTCGTCGGCACGATCGCCGGCGACCCCGGCCGAAAAGCTGACGCGGCCCATGCTCGATCCATCGACGGCGTTGCGGATGATCTGGCCCGCCAGTTCGGCGCGGACCCGATCGATGATCGACGTGGCGCCCATCACGTCATGATCGGGCAGCACGGCGACGAATTCCTCGCCGCCTATACGCCCGACGGTGCCGCCCTTGGGGGCGATTCGGTCGGCGACATGGCGCGCGACAAAGCGCAGCACCTCGTCGCCGAGCGCATGGCCGAAGCGATCGTTGAAGCGCTTGAAATGATCGATGTCGATCATCGCCACCGACAAGCGCGTGCCGGTCTCGCGGGTTGCGGCCTGGACGCGTTCGAGCAGCTCGATGGTGCCGCGGCGGTTGAGCACGCCGGTCAACTGGTCGGTGATCGCGGCGCGTTCCGCAGTCCCGAGCTTTTCCGACAGCGCCCGCGTTTCGGTGGCGGCGGCGGCGAGCTCGCCCTCCAGCCGGGCGTTGGCGACCTGCATCGTCGCGGTCGCGGCGCCAAGCTGTTCGAGCAGCGCCGCCAGCGCCGTGGCGTCGAGCGGCGCCCCCAGCGCGGCGCCGCCATCGGCGATGGCGCGGCCGTAATCGGCAAGGTCGGTACGGCCGGCCTCGATGCGATGGGTCAGCGCTTCGGCCTGGCCGTGGGCCGCTTCGACGAGCGCCGCGACTTCGGTGGCGCCGACTTCGCCGCAATGCGTCCGGCGCAGCGCCGTGACGGCGGCAAGATCGAGTGCGCCCAGGGTGATGGCGGTTTCGATGGCGAGCGAAAGATCATGGTCGTCGTCGCGGACATAGCGCCACAACAGGTCATAGACTTCGGGCTGCGGCGGCAACCGCGTTATCAGCAGCAGGGCGCGGATCTGGTCGAACCAGGCGAGGCCCGCGAGACCGGAGCCCGCGATATCGGGCGGCGATACAGCTTCGCCATCCGCCAAGAGTTGGCCAGTCTGAATCGTCATCGAAACCCTTTCGTGTGCGTCGAGGGTTTGAACGGCGCGCCGGCGGGGCGGTTAAGCGGTTTCGCGGACGAAGTCTGGGCTTTCACGCAGTGGCGAACCCCGGAACGCTGGCGCGGGTCGCGGGGATCGCTGGAGCGGGGAGCGGAGATCGAATGCTGGAGCGGGGAGCGGAGATCGAACGCTGGAGCGGGCGAAGGGAATCGAACCCTCCTAGCTAGCTTGGAAGGCTAGTGCATTACCACTATGCTACGCCCGCTTGGACCGCCTCGATAGCGACTCCGCGCACGTCGCTCAACCCTATTCACCAAATCGCGTCGGCGGCTCGGCGTGAAGCGGCGCGGTCGATCGATTCAACCGCCACTTGCGCAGCGCTTGTGCCATCGGTATAGCCCGCATCCCGACCCTAGGAGTGTAGCTCAGCTGGTAGAGCATCGGTCTCCAAAACCGAGGGCCGGGGGTTCGAACCCCTCCACTCCTGCCAGTCCCGGTTGAAAGACCGGTGCTGGTGACAGACTTTCAGGGTTCGGAAAATATGTGCGGCACCGGTTGTGCGCCCCGCAAGGATGGGGCAACAGCCGGATTTTGGTGTTTGTTTCGACAAGAGTGACTGATTCGATGGCGATCGACGCGAAGGCAAAGCCGGCTCCCCAGAAATCCAGAGTTTCTCTTGGTGAGTTCGTGCGCCAGGTGCGCGCCGAAGGCGCCAAGGTCGTCTGGCCGACGCGTCGCGAGACGATCACCACGACGATCATGGTGCTGATCATGACCGCGTTGCTCTCGGTGTTCTTCCTTGGCGTCGACAAGGTTCTCGGTCTCTTCGTCAAGTTTCTGCTCAGTCTC
Organism: Sphingomonadales bacterium; assembly: GCA_031405775.1. Lineage (GTDB taxonomy): Bacteria > Pseudomonadota > Alphaproteobacteria > Sphingomonadales > Sphingomonadaceae > Sandarakinorhabdus. The sequence goes on from JANNJH010000218.1 coordinate 2,944, forward strand.
GCCGGTTAAGGCCAAGGGGTTAAAAGGACTTCCATGTCGCGCTGGTACATCATCCATGCCTATTCAGGCTTTGAAAACAAGGTTCGCGAGGCGATCCTGACGGAAGCGGCGCGCAAGGGCCTCGACGTCTTCATCGACGAAGTCTCGGTGCCGACCGAAACCGTCAACGAGGTTTTCAAGGGCAAGAAGCGCGCCGTCGAAAAGAAGGTCTTCCCCGGTTACGTGCTGGCGAAGCTCGACATGACCGACGACGTCTATCACCTTGTCAAGAACACCCCGAAGGTCACCGGCTTCCTTGGCCAGCAGAACAAGCCGCAGCCGATCAGCGAGGCCGAAGCCTCGCGGATCCTGAATACCAAGGTCGAGGATACCCCGACCGCCAAGATCAAGCGCAAGGCGAATTTCGAAATCGGCGATCAGGTGCGCGTCCTCGACGGCCCGTTCGCTTCGTTCAACGGCCTCGTCGAGGAGATCGATTTCGATCACGGCCGGGTCAAGGTATCGGTGTCGATCTTCGGCCGGGCAACCCCCGTCGAACTCGGCTTCGAACAGATCGAGAAGCAGAAGTAGCGCCGCTAGTTCGAAATTTCGATCGTCCACCGTGGGAGGCCGTGAACCGGCCGCACGCACCACAAAAGGAGAGCCAAAGTGGCAAAAAAGATTACCGGTTACATCAAGCTGCAGGTGAAGGCCGGCAGTGCCAACCCGTCGCCGCCGATCGGGCCGGCGCTGGGTCAGCGCGGCGTCAACATCATGGAATTCTGCAAGGCGTTCAACGCCAAGACCGAATCGCTTGAAAAGGGCACCCCGATCCCGACCGTCATCACGGTCTATGCCGATCGCTCGTTCAGCTTCATCACCAAGACGCCGCCGGCGTCGTTCCTGATCAAGCAGGCCGCTGGCCTCAAATCGGGCGGCACGACCCCCGGCAAGGGCGATCCGGCTGGCAAGATCACGACCGCGCAGTTGAAGGCCATCGCCGAACAGAAGATGCCTGATCTCAACGCCAACTCGATCGAGATGGCGATGAAGACGATCGAAGGCAGCGCCCGCGCAATGGGCCTCGAAGTGGTGGAGGGCTAAGATCATGGCACAGTCCAAGAAGGCCAAGGCGCTCGCCGCCGCGGTGAACCCGGAAACCCTGTATGCCCTCGATCAGGCCTTGCGCATGGTCAAGGCCAACGCCACCGCCAAGTTCGACGAAACCATCGAAGTGGCGATCAACCTCAACGTCGATCCGCGCCACGCCGACCAGATGGTCCGCGGCGTCGTCACTTTGCCCAAGGGCACCGGCAAGACGGTTCGCGTCGCGGTTTTCGCCCGCGGCGCCAAGGCCGACGAAGCCAGTGCTGCCGGTGCCGATGTCGTCGGCGCCGAAGACCTGCTCGAAATCGTCCAGGGCGGCACGATCAACTTCGATCGCTGCATCGCCACCCCGGACATGATGGGTCTGGTCGGCCGCCTCGGCAAGGTGCTGGGCCCGCGCGGCCTGATGCCGAACCCGCGCGTTGGCACGGTGACCATGGACGTTGTTGGTGCCGTCAAAGGCGCCAAGGGCGGCTCGGTCGAATTCCGCGTCGAGAAGGCGGGCATCGTGCACGCAGGCGTCGGCAAGGCGAGCTTCACGGAGCAAGCGCTGGTCGAAAACATCAAGGCGTTCGTGGATGCGGTCGTGAAGGCGAAACCGCAAGGCTCGAAAGGCACGTATCTGAAA
>JANNJH010000219.1:0-12885 GCA_031405775.1 Sphingomonadales bacterium
GGCCCACGCTTCGGGGATCAGCATCATCATCGCGTGGCTCAGCGAATAGCCGCCGGCGACCAGCAGCTCGAGGGCATTGTCGAGGCAGGCGGTGTCGGATTGGCCGTGCGGGATGATCGGCCACATCTTGTCGAGGTCGGCCCCGAGCAGCGGCGATTCCATCATCCGCCGGCGCGCGTACATCCAGTTGACGTTGCCGCGCACCGTGTTGATCTCGCCGTTGTGGGCGATGAAGCGGTAGGGGTGCGCGAGCTTCCACGACGGGAAGGTGTTGGTCGAGAAGCGCTGGTGGACGAGGCAGAGCGCGGACTCGGTGCGTGGATCGCGCAGGTCGGCGTAGAAGCTCTCGACCTGCGGCGCGAGCAGCAGCCCCTTGTAGACGACGGTGCGGCTGGAGAACGACGGCATGTAGAAATCGGCCAGCGTCGGCATGTCGCGCTTCACCGCCTGGTCGGCGAGCGGGTTCTGTGTCTGCTTGCGGATGGTCAGCAGCTTGCGTTCAAAGGCGTCCTGGTCCTTGGTCGTCGCGCCGCGACCGACAATCGCCTGGCGGATTACCGGGAGGTCGGCCAGCACGGCCGCGCCCAGCACCGAGGTGTCCACCGGCACATCGCGCCAGCCGATCAGCGTCTGGCCCTCGATGTGGATAAAATGCTCGAATTGCCCCATGACCATTGCGCTGGCCCGTTCTTCTCGCGGCATGAAACACATGGCAACGGCATAGTCGCCGGCCGCCGGCAGCGTGAGATTGCGGGATTCGGCCCAGTCGCGCAGCAACGCATCGGGAATCTGAATCAGGCAGCCGGCACCATCACCGACCATCGGGTCGGCGCCGACAGCGCCGCGATGATCGAGGTTTATGAGGATCTGCAAGCCCTGGCGAATGATATCATGGGTCTTCAACCCCTTGATATTCGCGATGAAACCAACGCCGCAAGCATCGTGCTCGTGGCGGGGATCATATAGGCCTTGCTTGACGGGCAACCGCATCTTGTAGTCCTCGAAAACCATGGCGCCCCAGCGCGTATGCGCCGAGCGAGACGCTTTTTGCCGAAAAGTGCGCCGCAGTCGATAGACCCTGATGCTTCGCGGCTTCCCGCACCGCATAGTCGCCACGAACCAGGCGACTATGCGGTGCGGGCCAGACGACCGGGGCGCTGACCGCATGACGACCGCGCTTGTATCCGCGATCCCGGGCAGGGCAAAGCTTGTTCCATCATGTGCTTGGAACATCTGATCATATGATGGAAAAATCCGGATGGCGACAGCTAAGGTGTGTTCAGACGGTCATCGGCGCGCCTCATATCCGGACAGTAGTCGCCTTGAATCGGAAAGCGCCTTCGCCTCCTTGAGCCCGACAAACAGCGCTGGCTCGGGAAATCCGAACGAGGCGCCTGCTTTAACGAACCGCCCAGCACAGCGGCATGAAACCGGCAGCCGCTCCACTTAGCAATAACGCGAGCCTGCTCAACAAACCGAGCCAGCTTTCCTTGCGAACAATACGTATTGCCATGTTACATCGGTTAGCGGAAAAAAGGCTGTTGCGGCAGGATGTCCGAGGCGCCGGTCAACTAGACATTAGGAGGAGATTCCCGATGATCCGAACCATTTTATTCAGGCTCACGTCGGCGGCAGTTCTGTGCGTGGCGGCGAGTGGGCCAGTCTTGGCACAGCCGATGACGGCTGAGGGTGAAATCACTGTCTCAGCGCCCAGGACAAACGAGCGTTCTCCGACAGGCGTACCGATCGAGGTCGTTACGACCACCAGGATCGTGAGCTACCGTGATCTCGACCTTCGAACCGAGGTGGGGCAAAAGGAGTTGGAAAGCCGGGTGAAAATAGCGGCCCGCAAGGCTTGCGACTGGTTGGATCGTTTATATCCGATAACGGCCGCTAACAGCCCAGAGTGCCTCGGTCCTGCCGTCAAGGATGCAATGGCGCAGGTCAATGTTGCCGTAGCGGCGGCGCGGGCGAAATAAACGCTTCAGCTAAGTTGCCCGATTTGTGGATATCCAGCGGCTCTATCATTGCTGATGGGGCCGTTGGATCAGTATCCATTTGGCGACGACCATTCGGCTGTGCCTCGTCTTGCGCGCGCGAGAACGATCAAGCGGCGAGCATGATCCCGGTTGTTTGATCTCGGCGGAATGTGTCAACGATCTTGAGGCAGCCGGTTCGAGAGATCAGGCTTGGATTCAGACACCAGTCAGTAACTACTCCGCCACAACTTTCGGTTCCAACCCGGTGGCATTGCCCAACAGCTTCAACCGCCGCAGCACCGCATCCCCGAACAGCGCGCTGTGCCGCGCGTCGAGGCGGAGCACGACCGCGCCGCCTTCGCGGACCAGCCGACTTGCCGAGAGCGCCGCTGCCGTGCCGCCGGTCAGGCGCTGGCCGAGGCGCAGCGCCAGGCCCCAGGCACGGGCCTTTGCCAGCAAGTCAGGCGGGGCAAGCCGGACGAGAAGTTCGAGCACGGGGGCGTTGCTGGCGCCGCCGAAGCAATAGTGCAGCGCCTGCGCCAGCGCGGCGCGCTCCGCCGCCGTCACCGCCACCCAATTGCCGTGCAGCGCCGTATCGACGCCGCGTTCGGCGCGAAAATCCGGGTGGGCGCGCCAGGCGATGTCCGACAACAGGCAGGTGGCCAGCCGCAGCCGGCATTCGGCGGGGGTTTCCTTGCCGCCGTCGTCGCCGAACTCGAACAGGCCACTGGTCCAATCGAACAGCATGTCGCCATGTTCGGGGAAACGTCCCTGCCTTATGCCTTCGCTGCGCGCCGCGACGATCAACGGGTCGAGCGCCTGTTGTTCGCGGGTCAATTGCCCGAACAACAGCCCTTCGCGCAGGCCGAACCCCGATGCGATCACCGATGACGACCCGAGTTTCTTGACCGTCGCCGCCAGCAGCATCGCGGCGCCGGGCAGCGATGGTAGCCGCGATGTCGAGATATGCGGCACCTGGCGCAGCGTCGCCATGTCGATCTGCGACAGGCTGCGAACCAGCGAGGCGGGAGCTTCGCGCGGCATTTCATATTGATGGACGATGGGAAGCGGATGGCCGCTCGAATGGATATGGACCTGCGCCAGCGCCCGCCACGATCCGCCGACCATGTAGAAGGGCAGCCCCTTCCCGGCCGAGGCCCAGCCGACCTTGTCGAGGCTTTTCTTGATGAACGGCGCCAGCGCGCGGCGATGGCGCTTGCGCACCGCATCAAGGCGCAGCGAGCCGATCGGCAGCGAAATCCGTTCATGCGCCTCGCCGCCGGCGACGCGGATCAGTTCGAGGCTGCCGCCGCCAAGATCGCCGACGACGCCATCGGCATCGGGAATGCCGGCGATGACGCCCATGGCGGCGCCGCGCGCCTCGGTCTCGCCGTCGATGATCTCGATCAGCAGCCCGGTTTCGCGCGCCACCCGGGCGATGAAGGCATCGGCATTGCTCGCCTCTCGCACGGCCGCCGTCGCCACGGTGCGCAAATTCGCGACTCCCATCGCCGCCGCCAGCGCCGCGAAACGCGTCAGCGCCGCGACTGCTGTATCCATCGAGCCCTTGCCGAGCCGGCCGTTCGCCGCGAGTCCGCGCCCGAGGCCGGCCATGACTTTTTCGTTGAACAAGGTCGCCGGGATGCGCGTCAGCCCCTGGTAGACGACCAGACGCACCGAATTCGAACCGATATCGATGATGCCGTTGAGGCCGGCCGCTGGGTCAGCCAGCAGCTGAGAGGCCGAAAGTGCCAGCTCGGCGACGAGTTCAGGCCGATCGGACAGAAAAACACTCGCCACTGGCTATCGCAACCCTTGTTCTGCCGTCGCGATGGTTATGCCCGAAGCGACGGCGGCTGCCCAGCCCGAAAGGACAGCTCTCCGCCCCGGGAGAGGGGCAGTCGTCAGGCCAGGCCGGCTGCGTCGGTCGCGTCGTTGAGGTCGTCGTCCTCGTCGTCGAGAACCAGCCGCGGTACGGTGCGCTTGCCCTCCAACGCCGCGCCGCGCCCCGACAGCGACGGGTTGGTCATGAAATAGCGGTGCAGGTTGAACGGCGGTTCGGCGCTGGCGTGGCGCGGGCCCTTGAGGCGCTTGTAGCTGCCATCGGCACGCAGCAACCAAGTTTGCTCGGTGTCCTTCAGATTGGCCATCATCACCTGGTCGAGCACCTGGGCGTGGACGGTGGGATTTTCGATCGGCACCATCACTTCGACGCGGCGATCGAGATTGCGCGGCATCCAGTCGGCGCTGGAAATATACAGCCTGGCGGCGCGCGACGGCAGTTCCTTGCCATTTGCAAAGGCAAAGATGCGGCTGTGCTCGAGAAAGCGGCCGACGATCGAGCGGACATGGATATTTTCCGACATGCCGGGAACGCCGGGACGCAGACAACAGATGCCGCGGATGATCAGCTCGATCTCGACGCCGGCGCTGCTGGCTTCATAGAGTTTCTCGATGATGCCGGTGTCGACGAGGCTGTTGAGCTTGACCCAGATTTCGGCGGGCTTGCCGGCGCAGGCGTTGGCGATCTCGGCATCGATCAGGCCATAGATTTTGTCGCGCATGGTCAGCGGCGCCAGCCCGAGCTTTTCGAGCCGCGTCGGCTCGACATAGCCGGTGATGTAGTTGAGCACCTGCGCCGCGTCGCGCGCCAGCACCGGATCGGCGGTAAAAAACGACAGGTCGGTATAGATGCGCGCCGTCGCCGGGTGATAATTGCCGGTGCCGAAATGCACATAGGTGCGAATGTCAGGGCCTTCGCGGCGCACGACCATCGACAGCTTGGCATGGGTTTTCAGCTCCATGAAGCCATAGACGACCTGGACGCCGGCGCGTTCGAGCGCGGCGGCCCAAACGAGATTCTGCTCCTCGTCGAAGCGTGCCTTCAACTCGACGACGGCGGTGACCGATTTGCCGGCCTCGGCGGCGTCGATGAGAGTGCGGACGATGGGGGAATTCTTGCCGGCGCGATATAATGTCTGCTTGATGGCGATGACATCGGGATCGGCCGCCGCCTGTTTGAGGAAGGCGAGGACGACCTCGAAGCTTTCATAGGGATGGTGGACGACAAGGTCCTTGGCGCGGATCGCGGTGAAGCAATCGCCGCCATGTTCGCGGATGCGTTCGGGAAAACGCGGCGTATAGGGTTCGAACTTCAAATCCGGCCGGTCTTCATCGACGAGCAGCGCCAGATCAGCGACGCCGAGGACGCCGGTGACGATCGTGGTATCGCGTTCGCCGACGTTGAGGGCATTCTGGACGAGCGTATAAAGCCCGGGCGGGGTGTCGACCTCGATCTTGAGGCGGATGACTTCACCCCGGCGGCGGCGCTTCAAGGCCGTCTGGTAGAAACGCACCAGGTCCTCGGCCTCCTCCTCGAACTCGATATCGGAATCGCGGATGACCCGGAAGGCGCCATCGCCGAGCAGGTCATAGCCGGGGAAAAGCTCGCCGAAAAAAGCGCGGATGGTGTTTTCCAGGCTGATGAAGCGGATGGCGACGCCGGGCAACCGGATGAAGCGCGGCAACATCGACGGCAGCATCAGCAGCGCGCGCAACAGTTCCTCGTCGGACTGGCGGCGCAGTTCGAGGATCAGGCTGAAGCCCTTGTTGGGGATGAACGGGAACGGGTGCGCCGGGTCGATCGCCTGTGGGGTGAGCACCGGGAAGATCTGTTCTAGGAAATGCTTTTCGAGCCAATGGCGTTCGTCAAGCGTCAGGCGGTCGGCGGTGATGACGTGGAAATCGGCGCGGCCGAGTTCCTTGACGAGATTGCCCCAGACGCTCTGCTGGGCTTCCATCAGGCGGTCGGCGCGGATGGCGATGGCGGCGAGTTGCTGCGCCGGAGTCAGGCCTTCGGGGCTGAGCGTCTCGATCCCGGCGCTGACGTGGCCGCGCAGCCCGGCGACGCGGACCATGTAGAATTCATCGAGGTTGTTGCCCGAGATCGACAGGAAGCGCAGCCGTTCGAGCAGCGGATGTGCGCGGTTATTGGCTTCCTCGAGCACACGGTCGTTGAACGCCAGCCACGAGATTTCGCGATTGAAATAGCGTTCGGAATCAGGGACCGCGGCGGCGGGGACAGGGCTTGGAACGGTGGCCATCGCGCGACCTTAGCGCAGAGCGTGTCGCAGGTCGATGACAGCCCGGTTCAAAGTGCCAATCGCAACTGGCCTTCGAGCAGTTCGCGCGCCAGCGGCACGGTGATGTCGCGCCGTTCGGCGAGCGACAGCGCATCGAGCCGTTCGACGATGTCGGCGAGGCCGGCAAAGCTGCGTTCGATCCGCGACACCAAATAGGTGACGACTTCGGGACCGACGCGCAGGCCGCGATCGGCAAAGCGCTTTTCCAGCACGGCGGCGACCAGCGCATCGTCGGGGTCTTCCAGCCGGATCAAGGGTGTGGCAGCGAGCCGTGATGCAAGATCAGCCAGGCCATGCGCCCAGAATTTCGGCAAGCGCCGCGCTGTCAGCAGCAGCGGCGCGGCGGGCGTCGCGGCATTCCAGGCGTGGAAGACCGGCTCGCCATCGGTGATCTCGTCGGCGGCATCGATGACCCGGCCGCCATGCCGCGCGGCGAACAGCGCCGCGAGATGCGACTTTCCCGACGCAGCAGGGCCGACCAGCACCGTGCGCGGAATCGGCCAGCGTCCCGGCGTCGACAGCCATTCGGCGGCATCGCGGTTGGAGTCGGAAACAAAGAAATCCGCGGGGCCGAGACGTGGGACATAGGACAGCGGCAGCGCCGGCTGGTGGAGGTCATCCACGATCGCCGCGATCATAGCGGCGTTTGCGGTCCATAGAAGTGGCTGCTGCGATAATGCCCCAGCGCGGCGCGGACGATGACGCCGAGCACCGCCGCCACCGGCACGGCGAAGAACACCCCGGCAAGGCCCGCCACCTGGCCACCAGCAAAGACCGCGAACAGCACCCAGACCGGGTGCAGACCGATGCGGTTGCCGATGAGATTGGGGGTCAGAACCGAGCTTTCGATCACCTGGCCGACAAGGAAGACGCCGATCACCAGCCCGAGATGGAACGGATCCCAGCCCCATTGCCCCAGCGCGATCAACAGGCTGAGCACCACGGCGAAGATGACGCCAAGGAACGGCACGAAGCCAAGGATACCCGCCAGCAAGCCAAGGACGATGGCATAATCGAGGCCGACCAGACTCCAGCCGACGGCATAGAACACCGCCAGCATCAGGCAAACCAGCGACTGGCCGCGGACAAAGCCCGACAGCGCCGCGTCGGATTGTGCCAGCAGCGCCTTGATGACGGGCAGTTGCGGGCGCGGCCACCAGCTTTCGATGCGGTGCAGGATGATCGGCCAGTCGCGCAGCAGGTAAAAGGCGACGATCGGCGTCACCACGACAAAGCTGATGACGTTCACGAACGCCAGGCTGCCGGCGACGATGGTGCCGAGCGAATCGCTGAGCCAGCCGACGGCGCGGTTGCCGAGATTGGCGATGACGTCCTTGCTGTTGGCGGCGAGCGTGCTGTCACGCAGCAGGCGCTCGGCGATCGGAAGCGTCGAATCGACAAGTTTCGGCAGCGTCTCGATCAACTGCAGCACCTGCGCCTCGATGATCGGCGCGCTGGCAAAGCCGATGCCGAAGATGGCGACGACGAACAATGTCAGCACCGTCGCCGATGCCAGCCAGCGCGGCCAGCCGCGCGTCTCAAGCCGCCGCGCCGGCGGATCGAGGAGATAGGCGACGACAAAGCCGGCGATGAACGGCGCGATGACGTGGCGCGATGCCCAGAACAGCGCCAGGAAGCCGATGATCAGCAGCAACCAGCCCCAATGGATGCGCGGCAGGCTGAGCCGGTCGGCGATGCTGAGGCCGAACGGCGGTGGTTCGGGCCGGTGCGCGGGAATGACGGGCAGCGGGTCCGGCGGCGGTGCGGTCATGCGCCGATGTTCGGAAGCAGGTCTATGGGGCCCTTGACGCTGGGCTTCCTGGTCGCGGGCCCTGGCAACGGGGCTGTGTTGGTGGGGGGGGGCGGCGGCACGCCGATCGGAGCAGTGGGTTCCGGGGCCGGTGCTTCGCCTTCGCGGCGGCGGCGCAGCACCATTTCGCCATTTTCGCTGGCCAGCCGCAAGCCGCGACCATCGAGCGCATGAAGCAGCGCTTCGCGGCCGCCGGCATAGCTCAGGATCAACCGCGTCGTGCCGCCGAGCGACAGGCTGGTGATCGTCACGCCGGTGACGCCGGGGGTGCCGCGCAACGCCGCTTCGAGGCTGTTCGCGGTCGCGGCGTCGGGGGTGGCCATCGCGGCTTCGATGCTCGCGACGCTGCTCGCGGCGCTGCTCCCGATGCCGCCTTCGCCGCCGACTTCGGGCTCGCCGATGCTCGGCGCCAAGCCGATGATCGGTGCCAGGTCGGCGGTCAGGTCGGGCTCGCTGCGCAACCGGCCATCACGCAACGCCGTCGCATAGATTTCGTCGACCTGTCGCACCCCGGCGTCGAGCATCGCGTCGATACCTTCGTCATCGGCGGCCTGCAGCGTGACGCGCGACAATTCGGTGGCATCGGGGCCATGGCGGGCGATGAACAGCCCCGTCACCGGCCCGCCGGGCCACAGCCGCGTCAGCCGCGCTTCGGCGGTCAGCACGTCGACGGCATCGAAGCGATTGAGAATGTTGCGCCAGCTTGGCCGGTCGGGGCGCGTCACCTGCCAGTTGGTCAGCAGCACATTGTCGCCTGCCGATCCGGCGGCGAGGACATAATCGATCGGCGTCACATTTTCGCGATAACGCTGCCAGGCGGCGCGCCACGGCGTCTTCGACTGGTACAGCGTGCGGACGCCGCCATCGCTGAACAACGGCAGCAACAGCATCGGCGGCGATTGCAGCGTCGCACCGCTGCCGGTGAAATACGCGCCTGTCCGCGAGCGATCGAAGATGACGCCGAGACGGGCAATATAGCGCGTCGTCGAAAAATGCTCGCCCTGGCTTTCGATGCCGGCGACGATTGAATCGAGCTGGCTATCCGACAGGCGCGGCGCCGCGGCGGCGGGGCCACCGGTCAGGCGCGCCCACAAAAGCGGCCAGGCCTTGCGCTGGGCGATACGGAACGCGGCATTTCGCGCCGCTTCGGGGGTGGGCGCGGCGACATCGACATCGATGCCGGGGACGGCATAGGCGCTACCGCCCGCGCTGTTCTGCGCACGCAGCGGCGCGCCGACAAGCAACGCAAGCAGTAGCAACAGGCGGAAAAGCGGATTCACCGCGCTGTTCTAGCGGGGTGGCCGGGAATGCCAAGCGCGAAGCGCCAACGGGAGTGACGCGAAGCGCCAACGGGAGTGACGCGAAGCGCCAACGGGAGTGACGCGAAGCGCGGAAGGCGGAGGGATTCGACTCTGTCGCTTTGCCTCGCGGCTTGCCCAAGCTATGGGACGCAGCATGTCGAACCATGAACCCCTCGCCCCCGGCCTGACCTATGCCGATGCCGGCGTTTCGATCGCCGCTGGCAACGCGCTGATCAAACGCATCGCGCCGCTGGCCCGCGCCACCGCCCGCTCCGGCGCCGATGCCGAACTGGGGGGCTTTGGCGGCTTCTTCGATCCGCGCGCGGCCGGCTACAAGGACCCGTTGCTGGTCGCGGCCAATGACGGCGTTGGCACCAAGCTGAAGCTGGCGATCGACACCGGCAAGCATGACACGGTCGGCATCGACCTTGTCGCCATGTGCGTCAACGATCTCATCGTCCAGGGCGCCGAGCCGCTGTTTTTCCTGGATTATTTCTCCAGCGGCAAGCTCGACCTCGAAATCGCCACCGCCGTTGTCGCCGGCATCGCCGAGGGTTGCCGCATCGCCGGTTGCGCGCTGATCGGCGGCGAGACGGCGGAGATGCCGGGCATGTATGCGCCTGGCGATTATGACCTGGCGGGTTTTTCGGTCGGCGCTGTCGAACGCGGCGAGCAATTGACCGGGGCGAACGTCGCGCCGGGCGATGTGCTGGTCGGCATCGCGTCATCGGGGGCACATTCGAACGGTTTTTCGCTGATCCGGCGGATCATCGAACGCGGCGGCCATGATCTTGCCGCCGCCGCGCCGTTCGCGCCGACGCTCAGCCTTGGCGATGCGCTGCTCGAACCGACGCGGATCTATGTGAAGGCGCTGCTGCCGCTGGTCCGCGCCGGGCGGATCAAGGCGCTGGCGCATATCACCGGCGGCGGCTTCCTCGAAAATATTCCGCGTGTGCTGCCCGCCGGCGCGCGCGCCATCGTCTCGGCGCCAAAGCTGCCGGCGCTGTTCGAATGGCTGCGCGGCGAAGGCGGTGTCGCGCCGGGCGAACTGGCGCGGACCTTCAATTGCGGCACCGGCATGGTCGCGGTCGTGGCGGCAGGCGATGCCGATGCCGTTATCGCGGCGCTGGCGGTGGCCGGCGAAATTGCGAGCGTCATCGGCCGCATCGAAGCCGGCACCAGGGGCTGCGATGTCTCCGGCGCCGCGGGGTCGTGGGGATCGGCGACGGCGTGGACGGCGAGCCATGACGGCTGAAGGCCGTGCGCGCGTCGGCGTGCTGATTTCCGGGCGCGGATCGAACATGGCGGCGCTCCTCTATGCCTCGCGTGCCGCCGATTGCCCTTACGAGATCGTGCTGGTGGCATCGAATCAGCCCGATGCGCCGGGCCTCGCGCTCGCTGCGGCGGAGGGGGTGCCGGTCTTTGCGCATCCGCATCGCGGCCTGACGCGCGCGGCGTTCGACGCGTTGATCGATGCCGAACTGGGCCGCGCCGGGGTCACGCATATCGCGCTCGCCGGCTATATGCGGCTGTTATCGCATGACTTTGTCGCCAAATGGCAGGGGCGTTGCCTCAATATCCACCCGTCGCTGCTGCCGGCGCACAAAGGCCTGGATGTCCATGAAGCGGTGCTGGCGGCGGGCGAGACGGTGACCGGATGCACCGTGCATCTGGTGACGCCCGAGCTCGATGGCGGCCCGATTTTGGGGCAGGTGCGGGTGGCGGTGCTGCCCGGCGACACGCCGGCAACGCTGGCGACGCGGGTGCATTATGCCGAGCACCAGCTCTATCCGCGCGTGCTCGCCGAACTGGTAAGCGCGGCGACGCTGCCCGAGGTGCTGCCGTTTTGAAGCTCCCTCCCCGCAAGGAGGAGGGAGTTTGAAATCAGGCGGTGATTTCGATCTGCGCGAAGAAATAGGAAATCTCGATCGCGGCGTTGTCGTCGGAATCCGAACCGTGAACGCTGTTGGCTTCGATCGATTCGGCGTGAACCTTGCGGATCGTGCCGGCGTCGGCGTTGGCCGGGTTGGTGGCGCCCATGATCTCGCGGTAACGCGGCACGGCGTCTTCGCCTTCGAGGATCTGGACGACGACCGGCCCGGAAATCATGAAGGCGACGAGTTCGCCGAAGAAACCACGTTCGCGGTGGACGGCGTAGAAACCTTCGGCCTGGGCCTGGGTCAGTTGCAGGCGCTTTTGCGCGACGATGCGCAGGCCGGCGGCTTCGATCATGGCGTTGATCGCACCGGTCAGATTGCGACGCGTGGCGTCGGGCTTGAGAATCGAGAAGGTGCGCGAAATGGCCACGGGAAGCTCCGTCTGGTCTGAAAGATAAGGGTGGAAAGCGCCGGTCCCCTAGCTGTGCTGCACTGCGAAAGCAAGGTTTTCGGGAGCCGCGTCAGTCTTTTCGAAGCACCCGCGTCAGCCGGCCTTTTCGAAGCGGCCGCCCTCGCCTTCGCGCCAATAGACCGGGCGGACGCCTTCGGCCTTGGCCAATATGCGCCAGCGGTTGCGGGCGGTTTCCGTGCTGTCGGCGTCGAACAGGAACAACACGCGGGTGAGACCGGACAGGTCATCGGGGAGGTCGCCGCCGACCTGTGCCAGGCAATCGGCGGCATTGGCGGCGGGTAACGGCGAGGCTGTCAGCAGCACTGGCTGGCGCGGGGCGCGTTCCGGCCCGACCTCGGCCTCGATGCCATGGGGCACAAAGCTGTCGGGCGCATGGCTCCACAGCGCGGCATCGAGACGACCGAGCAGCGCCGCGTCGTCGCATCGCACAAGGATGCGATGGCCCGCCGCCAGCGCCTTGGTGACGAGCTGCGGCAGCACGGCTTCGGCGCGGCGCTGGGCGAGCTGGTAGAAACCGATGTCGATCACTTGATTTCGAAGTTTTCCGCGACGAAGCGATCGAGCAGGCGCACGCCATAGCCGGTGGCGCCCTTGTCATGGAGCCCGCCGGCCTTCGACGACCAGACCATGCCGGCGATATCGAGATGCGCCCATTTGACGCCGGGCTTGATGAAACGCTGGATGAATTGCGCCGCGGTAATCGAACCGCCTTCGCGCGGGCCGACGTTCTTGATATCGGCGATCGGGCTGTCGATCAGTCTGTCATAGGCATCGCCCAGCGGCATCCGCCACAGTTTGTCGCCGCTGGTTTCGCCGGCGCCCATCAACTGCGCCGCCAGCACATCGTCATTGGCGAACAGGCCGCCATATTCATGGCCGAGGCTGATGATGATGGCGCCGGTCAGCGTCGCCAGATCGACAATGACGTCGGGGCTATATTGTTCCTGCGCCCAGCACAGCGCGTCACACAGCACCAGCCGGCCTTCGGCGTCGGTGTTGATGACCTCGATGGTCTGGCCGTTCATGCTGGTGACGACATCGCCGGGCCGCTGGGCGTTGCCATCGGGCATGTTTTCGACAAGGCCGACGACGCCGATGACGTGCGCCTTGGCCTTGCGCGCCGCCAGCGCATGGAGCGCGCCGGTGACCGCCCCTGCCCCGCCCATGTCCCATTTCATGTCCTCCATCCCCGCCGGCGGCTTGAGCGAGATGCCGCCGGTGTCGAAGGTGACACCCTTGCCGACGAAGACCACGGGCTTGGCATCGGCATCGCCGGTGCCGTTCCAGCGCATCGCCATCAAGCG
>JANNJH010000220.1:0-1046 GCA_031405775.1 Sphingomonadales bacterium
GCCGCGTGCCGAGCGCCAGCGCCGCGGGCCCGACGACCAAGGCCAGCGCCGCGGGTCCGACGACGATGGCCAGCGCCGCGGGTCCGACGACCGTGGCCAGCGCCGCGGGCGTGACGACGATGGCCGGGACAATGGCCGGCCGCAGTAGCGCGCGGCGGCAACGGCGCGGCGGCTGATGTCGCCGCGTCGCGGCGCGGGTCGGCCATGATCGCGATGATTCTGTCCGGCGTGCAACAATAGGCTTGCGCTTTTCGCTGCACTGCACACAATCGCATTTGCAACGCAGGGAGCGGGAATGGCGCAAGGCACGGCCTTCGACGAAATGTATGGTTTCGGCGACGCCTATGGCCGTGCCGGCAGCAGCCCCGAGGGTGTCACCGTCAGCGCGGCGTATCGCTCGATCCAGACCTGGCTCGACCATTCGCCGCCCGCGCTGATGGCCGCCCGCCGGCGCCAGGCCGAGCTGTTCTTTCGCCGCATCGGCATCACCTTTGCGGTCTATGGCGACCCCGATGCGGATGAACGACTGATTCCCTTCGACATCGTGCCGCGCATCCTGGCGCGCTCCGAATGGGACGGTCTCGAACGCGGCCTGAAGCAGCGGGTCCGCGCCCTCAACGCCTTTCTCGCCGATGTCTATGGCGCGCGCGACATCCTGCGCGCCGGCATCGTTCCCGAAGCACTGGTGCTGCAAAACCCCGGCTATTGCCTCCACATGGCCGGCAAAAAGCCCCCTGGCGGCATCTGGACCCACATCGCCGGGATTGATCTTGTCCGCACCGGCCCCGATGAATTCTACGTTCTCGAGGACAATGCCCGCACCCCGTCGGGGGTGTCGTACATGCTCGAAAACCGCGAGGTCATGCTCAAGCTGGTGCCCGAATTGTTCGACCAGCTCAAGGTGGCGCCGGTCGAGACCTATCCCGAGGCGCTGCTCGAAACGCGGGCGTCGGACAGCCCGCGCCGCGCCCATGGCGGCGGCGCGCCAGTGTGCGTGCTGCTCACCCCCGGCCGCCACAACAGCGCCTTTTATGAACACAGCTTCC
>JANNJH010000221.1:0-4973 GCA_031405775.1 Sphingomonadales bacterium
GGCGTGCTGGCGCGCGCGCGCGGCGCCGGGATCGGCGGTTTTCTCGGCATTTCGACCAAGCGCAGCGAATGGGACGAAGTCATCGGCCTGGCCGATGCCGAACCCGATATCTGGGCGACGGTCGGCATCCACCCGCACGAGGCCGATCTCCACCCCGATACCGATGCCGCGACGTTGATCGACGCCGCTGCCCACGCCCGGGTCATCGGCATCGGCGAGACCGGGCTCGACTATTTCTACGACAAGAGCGACCGCGCGCGGCAACGCGCAAGTTTTCGCGCCCATATCCTCGCGGCGCGCGCCACCGGCCTGCCGCTGATCGTCCATACCCGCGATGCCGAGGCTGACACACTGGCGCTGCTGAAGGCGCCGGGCGAAGGTGTGCTGCGCGGCGTCATCCATTGCTTCACCGCCAGTCAGGCCTTTGCCGATGAAGCACTTGCGCTAGGTTTCTATATCTCGCTGTCAGGTATCGTGACCTTCAAGAACGCTCGTGACCTGCAGGCGACGGCCATAACGATCCCCGGCGATCGCCTGCTCGTCGAAACCGATGCGCCATTCCTCGCGCCGATACCGATGCGCGGCAAAACCTGCGAGCCGGCCTTTGTCGCGCACACCGCGCGCTGCGTCGCCGGAATCAGGGGTCAGTCGTTCGAAGACCTCGCAACCACAACGACGGCAAATTTTTTCCGGCTTTTCGCCAAGGCCCGGTTGGTTTGTAACGAAGTGCCCGCAGCGTGAAGGTGACAATGCTGGGATCAGGCACGTCAAGCGGCGTGCCGCGCATCGGCGGCGCCGATGGGGCAGGGGATTGGGGCGCCTGCGACCCGGCCAATCCGAAAAACCGGCGGCGGCGGGTGTCGCTGCTTGTTGAAGATCTTGGCAATACGGTGTTGATCGACACCGGGCCTGATCTGCGCGAACAATTGCTTTCGGCGCGGGTGCGCAAACTCGATGCGGTGTTCCTGACCCACGACCATGCCGATCATTCCCATGGCATCGACGATCTGCGGCAGGTTTTCCACGCGATGGGCCAACCGGTGCCGTGCTTTGCCTCGGCGGCGACGTGGAGCATTCTCAGAAATCGCTTCAACTATGTCTTCGAAGGCACGCTTTTTTATCCACCAACCTGCACGGCGACCGATCTTGAAGGGCCGGTCGTGGTTGGCGAGATGCTGGTCACGCCGTTCGAGCAGAATCATGGCAATATCGATTCGACCGGCTTTCGCATCGACGCCGCTGGCCGCGCGCTGGCCTATTCAACCGATGTGAAGGCACTTGATCGTCGCGCCGATGCCGGGCTTGCCGGGCTCGACTTGTGGGTCGTCGATGCGCTGCGCCGCGACCCGCACCCGACGCATAGCCATCTGGCGCAGACGTTGGACTGGATCGCGCATTATCGGCCGACGCGCGCCGTGCTGACGCACATGGACCAGTCGATGGACTATGCCGGGCTGGTCGCCGAACTGCCCAAGGGAATCGAACCCGGCTATGACGGGCTGGTCATCGATTTCGATCAGGCGATGCGCAGCCAGGCGTAGGCCAGCGCCAGCGCGAACGACGTGATCGTTGCCGCTAGAATCGCCAGCAGCGGTTTGGCGCCGGTCTTCATGATTTCAGCAAGCGGCGAGCGGATCGCCGTCGCAGCGACCGATATGGCGAGCATGACCGCGGCACTTTCCGCAGCGAAATGCGACACTTGCGCCGGGATGATGCCGGTCGAATTGATGCCGGCAACCATGAAGAAGCCGACGACAAACCACGGCACGGCAGGGGCCGCGCGCCTGGCGCCAGTGACGTCGAGTTGCGGCGGAAACAGCAGCGCGACGACGCCGAGCACCGGCGCCAGCAGCGCGACGCGGGCCAGCTTGACGATCGTCGCGGTCTCTCCGGCGCCGGTCGAAACGGCATAGCCCGAGCCGAGCGCCTGGGCGACATCATGGACCGATCCGCCGAGGAAATAGCCGGCCTGAGCATCGCTGAAACCGAGGGCATGGGCGACCGGCGGATACAGCACCAGCGCCAGCGAGCTCATCGCCGAAATGCCGACCAGTACCAGCGTCAGTTCGGCCTGGCGGACGCGGCGCTCGCCGAGCGTTGCCGACAGCGCCATCGCTGCCGAGCCGCCGCAAATGGCGACGGCGCCGCCCGAAAGCACGCCGAATGACGCCGAAAAGCCCAGGGCGCGCGCGACAACGACTCCGACGCCGATGGTGACGAAGACCGTGATGACAACCATGACCAGTGCCTCGGGGCCGAGCGCGGCGATCTGGGCAAAGGTGATGCGCGCGCCGACAAGCACGATGGCCCAGCGCAGCAGTTCGCGCGCGCCCAGCGTCAGGCCGGGCGTCAGCCGCGCGTCGGTCGACAGGAAGTTGAGCGCCAGGCCGATAAGCAGCGCCATCAGCGTCAGTGGCGCGCCGTAACGGCTCGACAGGCTGGCCGCGGCAAGCGTCGCCAGCCCGGCCACGGTCAGACCCGGAAGATAGTCGCGAAGCCTGACCTTTGGCGTGGATTCGATATCGCCGAACAGATCGGCGGCCTGGGGGGCGGGTCTAGGTGCCATCATCAACAGCGATATGCGACGAACGCGCCCGGGCCAAGGCGAATAAAAAATTTAACATAATATATATTATCAGGATTAGCGGTCAAGGCAGGGAGGGGATGACTTCGCCCGTCGCTTGCCGCACAGCTTCAGGCATGACAACGCCCGCTTCGCTTTCCCGACTTGCCGCGATCATGGCGCGGTTGCGCGATCCCGTTGGCGGCTGCCCATGGGATCTGGCGCAGGATTTCGCCACCATTGCGCCATATACGATCGAGGAAGCTTATGAAGTCGCCGAAGCGATTGCCGACGGCGACATGGCCGAGTTGAAGAAGGAACTCGGCGACCTGCTGTTCCAGGTGGTCTTCCATTCGCGGATCGCTGAGGAAGCCGGGCATTTCGCGCTTGATGATGTCGTCGCCGCGGTGTGCGACAAGATGGAGCGTCGCCATCCGCATATCTTTGGTGACGGCGTCGCCGCGCCCGACGCCATCGCCCAAAAGGCCGATTGGGAAGCGATCAAGGCCGCCGAGCGCACTGCGGCCGGGATCGCCGATGGCGCGATTTCGGCGCTGGGCGGGGTGGCGCGCGCCCTGCCCGCGTTGATGCGCGCCGAAAAACTTCAATCGCGCGCGGCGCGCGACGGCTTCGATTGGCCCGAAATCGCCAGCGCCCGCGCCAAGGTCGACGAGGAACTGGACGAATTCGACACCGCGACCAGCGATGAACACCGCGCCGAGGAAGCCGGCGACCTGTTGTTCGTCGTCGTCAATTTGCTGCGTCGCCATGGCATCGACGCCGAGGCGACCTTGCGCGCCGGCAACGCCAAGTTCGAGCGGCGATTCCAGGCGATGGAGGCGCTGGCCGGGCCGGTGTTTCCCGAATTGACGCTCGATCAGCAGGATGCGCTGTGGCAGCAGGTCAAGGCGGTGGAACGCGGCAAATAACGCAGCCCCTGCCCGCCCTGACGACTATATCCGCTCGATGATACCCGCGGATGTTTACATCCGCTCGATGATGCCCGCGGATGTTTACATCCGTTCGATGATGCCCGCGGATGTTTACATCCGCTCGATGATGATCGCCGGGGCCATGCCGCCGGCCGCGCACATCGTCACCAGCCCGCGCTTCAACCCGCGGCGTTCGAGTTCATCGAGAACCGTGCCGATCAGCATCGCTCCGGTGGCGCCGATCGGGTGGCCGAGTGCGATGGAGCCGCCGTTGACGTTGACCTTGTCACGGTCGAGGCCAAGGTCACGGATGAACTTTTCGGCAACCACGGCAAAGGCTTCGTTGATTTCCCACAGGTCGATGTCGTCAACCGTCAGCCCGGCCTTATCGAGCACCTTGCGCGCGGCGGCCACCGGGGCGTTAAGCATCAACGTCGGGCAATCGCCCATGTTGGCGAATGCGACGATGCGCGCGCGTGGGCGCAGGCCATGCTTTGCGGCATAGGCCGGCGAGGCGATCAGGATGGCGGCGGCGCCATCGACGACGCCCGACGAATTGCCGGCATGGTGTATCCCGTGGAATTCAAGCCCCGGATAGGCTGCGGTGATCGACTGGCGGAAGGTCTGGCCGTCAGGCTGGATCGACACGTCGGCGATAACGTCGAACGACGCCTTCAGACCGGCAAGGCCTTCGGCAGTCGTCTGCGGACGCGGAAATTCGTCATGGTCGAGTGCGACGCTGCCGTCCTCGTTGAGCACCGGAACGATGCTCTTGGCGAAACGGCCTTCCTTGATGGCGATGTCGGCGCGGCGCTGGCTTTCGAGGCCAAGCGCATCGGCATCGGCGCGGGTGATGCCTTCGATGGCGGCGATGGCGTCGCCGCAGACGCCCTGATGCGATTGCGGGTGGATTTTCTGGAGATGGTCGTTGGCCGATCCCATGCCCATCGGCTTGAATCCGGCGGCGAATTCCTCGGCGGCGATGGTCGTTGTGTACGACATCATCTCGGTGCCGCCGGCGATGACCAGGTCTTCCATGCCCGACATGACCGAGGCGGCGGCGAGGTTGACCGTCGTTATGCCGCCGCCACAAAAACGGTCGAGCGTCACGCCGCTGGCGCGAACGTCATAGCCGGCATCGAGCGCCGCCATGCGGCCAAGGTCGCCGCCCTGCTTGCCCTTTTGCGTGCTGGTGCTCCAGATGATGTCGTCGACCTGCGCCGTGTCGAGGTTGTTGCGATCCTTCAACGCCTTGAGCACCGTGGCGGCGAGATGCTGCGGGTGAAGGTGCGATAGCGCGCCCTTGCCGGGCTTGCCAATGCCGCGCGGGGTGCGGACAGCGTCGATGATATAGGCTTCGGGCATCGGATAGACTCCAACTGGGGAATGTCGCTGGGCTGCTTTCAGCACTGCTGGGGTTTGCAGGCAAGTGCAGTTTCGAAGGGGGCGCACTTCCGGGGCCGGAATGCGCGGGCCTG
>JANNJH010000222.1:0-1604 GCA_031405775.1 Sphingomonadales bacterium
GCCTTTGATGCCTTCATCGCCGCCCAGCCCGGCGATCGCCCGATCATCCTCGCCGGCCACAGCCAGGGCTCGCTCCACCTGCTGCGCCTGCTGCGGGACCGCGTCGCCGGCAAGCCGCTCGCGGCGCGCATCGTCGCGGTCTATGCCGCCGGCTGGCCGATCTCGATCACCGCCGACCTGCCGGCGCTTGGGTTGCCGGCGTGCACGTCGCCCGATCAGACCGGCTGCATCCTGTCATGGCAAAGCTTCGCGCGGCCAGCCAAATTCAAGACCGTGCGCGAAGGCTTCGATCGCGGCCTCGGCCTTGCCGGCCAGCCGCGCAAGGGCACCGCCATCCTGTGCACCAACCCGCTGACCGGCGCCACCACCGGCGCCACGACCGGCAGGGCCGTCCCCGCCAGCGCCAACCTCGGCAGCCTTGTCCCCAACAAGGATTTCAGCGGCGGCAGCCTTGTCGCCAAGGGCATCGCGGCGCAATGCCTTGCTTCGGGCATCGTCGATATCGGCGATCCGCCCGGCGGGTACATGGCCTATATCCTTCCCGGCAACAATTATCATGTCTATGATTACCCGCTGTTCTGGGCGAATTTGCGCGCCGATGTCGAGCGTCGCGTCGGCAATTTCGGCGCCCCGGCGGCCATCGTTCGAACCGCGATTGTTCGAACCGCCGTCGTGGCCTTGGCCGGCGACTCCGAAAATTGATCACCACCGTCGTCGCCGAATTCGCCGGCTGGCTCCCCGATGCCGGTCGGCTGGCGGGGCTCGACGCGGGCACCAAGACCATCGGGCTTGCGACCTGCGACGCCAGCTGGACCTATGCGACGCCGCATTCGACCATCGCCCGCGCCAAGTTCACCGCCGATCTTGTACAGCTTCGCGCCTTTATCGCCAGGGAACGCATCAAGGGCCTCGTCCTCGGGCTGCCGCTCAACATGGATGGCAGCGACAGCCCGCGCACCCAATCGGTCCGGGCGCTGGCTCGCAACCTTGAAATCCTCGCCATGCCGCTGCTGCTCTGGGACGAACGCTGGAGCACCCAAGCCGTCGAACGCGCCATGATCGCCGAGGACCTGTCGCGCGCCCGCCGCGCCGAACGCGTCGATCGCCTCGCCGCCGCCTATATCCTGCAAGGCGCCATCGACGCGCTGACGCGGCCGACGCTTGGACCAAGCCTCGCGGCGTAACTTTCGCCGCGCGCCCGCCAACAAGGGCTTGGCAAACACCGTCGCCACGCCGATTTTAGCGAGACCAATCGAAAGGACTTAACGATGCCCGACCGCAGCCTTACCCCCCAGCAACACGCCGTGCTGCGCGAACACGCGACGGAACGCCCGTTCACCTCGCCGCTCAATGATGAAAAGCGCAAGGGCGAGTTCCACTGCGCCGGTTGCGGCACATTGCTGTATGTTTCCGATACCAAGTACAACAGCGGTTCCGGCTGGCCGAGCTTTTGGGACGCCGTCCCCGGCGCTGTCGAGACCACCAGCGACACGACGCTCGGCATGGTCCGCACCGAAGTCCATTGCGCCAAATGCGGCGGCCATCTCGGCCATATCTTCCCCGACGGCCCGGCCCCGACCGGCCAGCGCCACTGCATCAACGGC
>JANNJH010000223.1:0-1913 GCA_031405775.1 Sphingomonadales bacterium
CGCGCAAGTGACCGCGCCGCCGGTGCCCAAGCTGTTCGAAACACTGTTGTTCGGCGCCATCGACATCAGCAAGCTGCCCAATCATCGCATCGATCCCGCGGCCGGCGAAACCGCCGAGGGCACCGGCAAGGACAGCGAGACCGCCTATGGCCCCGGCGAGGGTCCGGGCGGCAAGACGCTTTATAATGCCGAATGGTATCGCGAGCCGACCCATGCCGAACTGTCCTATTATTTGCCCAAGGGCGCGCCCCCGAACAGCTGGGGGATGATCGCCTGCCGGACGATCGAGGGATACCGCGTCGAGGATTGCCAGGAGCTTGGCGAATCGCCCCCCGGCTCAGGGCTGGCGCGGGCCTTGCGTCAGGCGGCGTGGCAGTTCCGCGTGCAGCCGCCCCGGATCGACGGCCAGAAGATGATCGGCGGATGGGTCCGCATTCGCTTCGACTTTACCGCGAGTGAAAACCAGGGATAGCGCATGGACGTGTTGGGCTGGAAACAGCGCCTCCGGCGGTGGCGACCCCCGCGAGCGCCGGGCGGGAACTTGACAAAATCATCCCATTTGGTTACATTGATGCGTTACGCGCTCTTTGACATCGCTGCGACCAACTTGCGCCGGCGCGCCCCGCAAAGCCCTCGCGCGCAAGGTTCGTGAAAAGTTTCAACAGCGCGACCGCCTAACCTTTGTAACCTTCCGCGCCAAGCCGCCCTCCCCGCTTGACCGTGTCGGCGCGCCCGTTCAAACACGCGGCATGGAACACGAGCTTTCGCAATTGAGTTTCGAGCAAGCGTTGAAGCAGCTTGAGACCATCGTTCATCGCCTCGAAAGCGGCGAGGCCAGTCTTGAGGATTCGATCGGGCTTTATACCCAGGGCCAGGCGTTGAAGGCGCATTGCGAGAAAAAGCTCGCCGACGCCACCGCGCGGATCGAAGCCATCCAGCAAAACGACGCCGGCGAAGCCATCGGCACGCGGGCTTTCGATCCGGCGACCGCCGGCCCGGTCGTGACCGGCGGCGGCGCCGCCGGCAGCGCTAAATGAGTCCGAAATCCGATATGGCGCACGCGTCGAACAGCCTGAAACCGGCGCTCGATGCCATCGGCAAGGCCATGGACCAGCGTTTCGACCGGCTGTTGCCAATGCCGCAGGACAGCCGCGCGCAATTGTTCGACGCCATGCGCCACGCCACGATCGGCGGTGGCAAGCGGATGCGACCGCTACTGGTGGTGGCGGCCTGCGACCTGTTCCATGTCGATCGCGAACGCGCGCTGCGGGTGGCGCTGGCGATCGAGTGCATCCATGTCTACAGCCTGATCCACGACGACCTGCCGTGCATGGACGATGACGATCTGCGCCGCGGCAAGGCGACGGTCCACAAGGCCTTTGACGAGGCCACCGCCGTGCTCGCCGGCGACGCGCTCCACGCGCTGGCCTTCGAGGTGCTTGCCGACCCGGCGACGCATGACGACGCCTTTGTCCGCGCCGAACTTGTCACCGAACTGGCGCTGGCATCGGGCCCGTCGGGCATGGCCGGTGGCCAGATGATGGACCTTGTCGCCGAACATCAACGGTACGACCTCGGCGGCGTGACGCGGTTGCAACAGTTGAAGACCGGCGCGCTGATCGGTTTCTGCCTCGAGGCCGGCGCCATCATGGGTCGGATTCCCGATACCCAGCGCACGCCCTTGCGCGGCTATGCCCGCGATCTCGGGCTGGCGTTCCAGATCGCCGACGATCTTCTCGATGTCGAAGGATCGGCGGTCAGCACGGGCAAGGCGGTCGGCAAGGACGCCGCCGCGGGCAAGGCGACCTTCGTGTCGCTGCTCGGGGTCGACCGGGCGCGGACACAGGCGGCGATGTTGATCGACCAGGCCATCGCGCACCTGCACGGCTTTGGCGACGAGGCCGACCTGCTGC
>JANNJH010000224.1:0-3647 GCA_031405775.1 Sphingomonadales bacterium
TATGGCTGGCACGTGGCCATGCCATCCAATGCCGCGGATGCCGTGGGGCTGCTGCGCGCAGCGATGCGCGGAGTCGACCCGGTGACCGGCGGCTTTGGCGTCATCGCCTGCGGGTCGATGCCCCCGGCACTGCTCGATGCCGAGATCGCCGCGACCAAGGCGCTGACCAACAAGCCGTTCGGCGTCAACCTCATCACCCTGCACCCGCAGATGATGGAGCTGATCGCGGTCTGCGCCCGCCACAAGGTCAGCCATATCGTTCTCGCCGGCGGCCTGCCGTCGGGCGCCGCGATCGCCGCTATCAAGGCCGCCGGCGCCAAGCTGATGTGCTTTGCCCCGACAGCGGCACTGGCGAAAAAGCTCGTGCGCTCGGGCGTCGATGCCATCGTCATCGAAGGGTCGGAGGCTGGTGGCCATATCGGCCCGGTGTCGCTCGGCGTGCTGGCGCAGGAAATCCTGCCGGTCATCACCGACGTGCCCGTATTCGTCGCCGGCGGCATCGGTCGCGGCGCGGCGATCGCCGCCTGGCTCGAAATGGGCGCTTCGGGGGTGCAGCTCGGCACGCGCTTTGCCGCCTCGGCCGAAAGCGTCGCGCATCCGAACTTCAAAAAGGCCTTCTTCCGCGCTTCGGCGCGCGATGCGGTCTCCAGCGTGCAGATCGATCCGCGGCTGCCGGTCATCCCGGTGCGCGCCTTGAAGAACGCCGGCTCCGACGCCTTTACCGCCAAGCAGCGCGAGATAGCGCAAAGCGTTGATCGCGGCGAGATGGACCTTGCCGCCGGGCAGCTGGCGATCGAGCATTATTGGGCTGGCGCATTGCGCCGCGCCGTCATCGATGGCGATGTCGAGAATGGCTCGCTGATGGCCGGCCAATCGGTCGGCATGGTCACCAAGGAGCAGACCGTCGCCGAGATCATCGACGAACTCGTCGCCGAAGCCGAAGCCGCGCTCGCCAGCCGCGCCGCGCTGTCGGGCGCCGCGCCGCCGCTTGTCCTGGCGCCGCCCAACGCCCTGGCGCCGCCCAACGCCCTGGCGCCGACTGCCTGATGGCCTTCACCGCCGCCCGCGAGATCCTGCGCCGCCTCCACGAGGTGATGGCGGCAAAGTCCGGCGCTGAAGCCAAGCTGGGCCAGGTCGTGCGCATCGTCGCCGAGGCGTTATCGAGCGAAGTCGCCTCGATCTATCTGCTCCGCGACGGCATGCTCGAACTTTATGCGACGCAAGGCCTGGCGCAGGCCGCCGTCCATGTCACCCGCCTCAGCATGGGGCAGGGCCTTGTCGGCGTCATCGCGGCGACGCGCGAACCGCTCAACCTCGCCGAGGCCAAGGCGCATCCCGATTTCGTCTATCGCCCCGAAACCGGCGAGGAAGATTACCACAGCTTCGCCGGTGTCCCCATCGTCCGCCGCGAATCCGCCATCGGTGTCCTCGCCGTCCAGCATCGCGAGCCGCGCGACTATGACGAAGTCGAAATCGAGGCGCTGCAAACCGTCGCCATGGTGCTGTCGGAACTTATCCACGGCGCCGGGCTGGTCGATGATGCCCAGGCGGCCAAGGCCCGCGCCGCCAGTTCGGGGCCGCTGCGGCTAATGGGCTTGCGGCTGGTCGATGGCATAGGCCGCGGCAGCGCGGTCTTTCACCAGCCGCGCGTCGTCATCGAACACACCGTCGCCGACGATGTCGAGGTCGAGCGCACCCGCCTCTACTCGGCCTTTGGCCGCATGCGCGAGCAGATCGACACGATGATGGGCCAGGCCGAATTCGCCGGCGGCGGCGATCATCACGACGTCCTCGATACCTACAAGATGTTTGCCTATGACGAAGGCTGGGCGCGGCGCATCAACGAGGCGATCGACACCGGCCTGACCGCCGAAGCCGCCATCGAGCGCGTGCAGGCGCGAACGCGCGCGCGGATGCGGTCGATCGAGGACCCTTACTTGCGCGAACGGCTGACCGATCTCGACGATCTGTCGAACCGGCTGCTGCGCATCGTTTCCGGGCAATTGGGCACCGCCGCCGCCTCCGGGCTGCGCGGTGACACCATCCTCATCGCGCGCAACCTCGGCCCCGCCGAACTGCTCGAATATGACAAGCGTTTCCTCAAGGGCGTCGTGCTTGAAGAAGGCAGCCTGACCGCGCACGTCATCATCGTGGCGCGCGCCATGGGGGTGCCGGTGCTCGGGCGGGTACGCGGGCTGTTCACCGACGTCAGCGAGGGCGACGAGGTGATCGTCGATGCCGGCAATGGCGCGCTGTTCGTTCGGCCGCAGGCCGCGATGATCAAATCCTACCAGGCGATGAGCATCCTGCGGGCAAAACAGGCCGAACAATTCGCACGCGTCAAGGATTTGCCGGCGATCAGCCGCGATGGCCAGCGCGTCGCCATCATGATGAACGCCGGGCTGGCGGGCGATGCCCAGGCGCTCGATGTCACCGGCGCCGATGGCATCGGGCTGTTCCGAACCGAATTCCAGTTCCTCGTTTCGGCGACGCTGCCGCGCCGGGAACGCCAGCTGGCACTGTACCAGTCGGTGCTCGATGCCGCCGGCGACCGGCCGGTGGTGTTTCGCACCGTCGATATCGGCGGCGACAAGGCGGTGCCCTATCTCCAGGGCGGCGGCGAGGCGGACGAGAATCCGGCGATGGGCTGGCGCGCATTGCGGCTGGCGCTCGGCCGGCCGACGTTGATGAAGGTGCAGGCGCGGGCGCTGCTTGAAGCCGGCGCCGGGCGCACGGTGTCGATCATGTTCCCGATGGTCAGCGAGCCATGGGAGTTCGCCGATGCCAGGGCGCTCGTCGAAAGCCAGCGTGCGCTGCTCGCCAAGCAGGGCCATGCGCTGCCAAAGCTCGTCCGCTATGGCGCGATGATCGAGGTGCCGGCGCTGATCGAAATGCTCGACGTGTTGCTGCCGATGACCGATTTTGTCTCGGTCGGCACCAACGACCTGACGCAATTCCTGTTCGCCGCCGATCGCGCCAACCCGCGCCTCGCCGAGCGCTATGACTGGTTGTCGCCGGCCATCCTGCGCGTGCTGCGGCGGATCATTCGCGCGGCAAAGGCCGCCAATGTCCCGGCGACGATCTGCGGCGAAATGGGTGGCCGGCCCCTGGAGGCGCTGGCGCTGCTGGCGCTGGGAGTCGAATCGCTGTCGATCACGCCCGCCGGCGTTGGCCCGGTCAAGGCGATGGTGCGCTCCGCCGATCTTGGCGTGCTCAAAACCGCGATGGCCGGCTGGCTCGATGCGCCGGGCACCGACGTCCGCGCCGAATTGCTGGCGGCGGCGACGGCGCAGGGCGTCGAGCTGGGGTAGGATTTTCGCGGTTCACCGCCGCGCGCGATATCACCGTCAGCGTCACCATGAAGCGCCTCCGGCGGAATCAC
This sequence comes from Sphingomonadales bacterium, assembly GCA_031405775.1. GTDB lineage: Bacteria > Pseudomonadota > Alphaproteobacteria > Sphingomonadales > Sphingomonadaceae > Sandarakinorhabdus. The sequence goes on from JANNJH010000224.1 coordinate 3,383, forward strand.
CGTAAGCGCCTCCGGCAGCTGGGGCCTTGGCCCCAGACCCCCGATCATGACCGGTCGGTATAAAAGGGGTTTGGGGCCAAGGCCCCAACCGCCGGAGGCAGTTTCCAGCCAGACTCCCCTCGCTCTAATGAAAATCGCGGGATTTCGGCAGGATGCGCACGTCGCGCGGGTGGCGGTGGCGCGTCACATGGTGCGGGCTCGACTGGTCGTGGGGGACTTCGTCGCCGCGCTCCGTCGGCGGCCGGGCGCCAGGCGTCTGGGACAA
>JANNJH010000225.1:0-7134 GCA_031405775.1 Sphingomonadales bacterium
GCACCGCTTCCACCTTGGTGGATCAAACTCTAGCGCTGTTCAGGCGGAATGGTCCGGGTCGCCAACGCCGCAGCGTGGCTGTGATGCTTATAATGCCGCGATAGGACGGACAGACGGCTGGGAAAGCGCGGGAGCGGTTTGGTGGTCTCGCCGGTCGCGGCAGTCAGAGCGGGCTTCGCCGCCGCCCATGCGCAAAGCGGTCATCGTCTCTTTTGCCCGAACCCATAGCCCAGGCCTATCGGCGCGTTCAACTCCTGTGCACGATTGTGGGGCGACTCAGCTCGCCCTTCTGTCGGAACTCGTAGCTGCGGCAGCGACTGGGGGCTGGGTGAATCTGCAGGACGCTGAATGGGAAAATGACAAGCGGAGCAAGACCTGTCGCTAACAGAATAGTCGCAACACGTCAGGAGGTTACCAACCGTGAAAATCGCGGTTGATAACCCCTATATGACGTCAACGAGTTTTGAAGCTTAGTGTTACGCCGTAGGTTGCGGGGCGACCAACCAGCCGCCCTGCTGTGTCGAGCGATGGAATGACGTTCGTCACATAGTATTTATTGAAGACGTTCTTCGCCCAGAACATCACCTTCCAGCGGTCATCTTCAGCTTCGTACCCGGCTCGCAAATCGACCGTTGCATAGCCTGGCATGCGGTAGACGTAGGTTACGTACGGCGCGAGCCGGACGAGCGGATCTGTCGCCGGGAACAGGATTGTGCTTCCGCCGGGCGCCGCATCAGAGGAGCTCCGCCCCATCACACTCGCCCCGATAAACGGCGCGCCCCTACCGCCAAGGTCGGGCTTGTAGTCGACATTGAAACTATAGTTCCAGTTCGAGGTGTAAGGGAGCCGCACGCCCGAGAAATCAAACTGCTCCCCAATCAGGTTGAATCCGGAGTAACCTTGGATTTTCGAATCCAAATAGGTCAGCGAGGCGCCAATCGTGAGCGTGCTCATCGGCCTGAACGTCGCATCCAGCTCGGCGCCCAAAATCCTCGACCGGGGAATATTCACGAGCGTGTCGAGGAGGCTGAAAATTGGATCCAGCTTTTTGCCGCGGATCTGCTTGTCACGATAATCGTAATAGAAGCCGGCAGCATTCAACTGCAGCATGCGGTCAAAAAGGGTTGCCTTAATGCCACCTTCAAACGCGGTAACGGACTCCTGGGTCACCGGCTGGATCTGGACGAAGCTGGCCGCGGCAAGTGACGGATAACTCCCGGCCTTGTAGCCCCGTGAAACGTTCACATAAAGCAAAGTCTGCGGGTTGACTTGATAATCCACCCCCGCCTTCCACGAGATATTATCCTCCTTGAGCGTATCGACGAACGCTTCGCCGGGGACATTATTATAGTTCAGAGTGTAGCAGCCGTCCAAGCCAATCGGTGTAAAAGGCACCGTGCCGAGAATGTTGCCCAATATGTTAAACAGGTCGCCAACGCGTCCATCACCAGATGAATATCCGCAATTATTATTGTTGATTTTCGTTTCAGTGTAACGCGCCGCGCCCTTGATCACGACGCCTGGCAGTATATTTTTCTCAATATTTGCAAAGAAGGCATAACTGGTGATGTCTTGACGGTTTCGGTCACCGCTCGAATTGATATTCAGATTGTTGGGATTGTTGTTGGTTTGGTCGATGTAGCGCAGTACCTGATCTTCAAAGGTTTTGCTTTTCTCGAGATTTGCGCCAAGGACCCAACGCAACGAGGGGTTCCCGGTGGTTGCCAGGCGAACCTCCTGCCCGAACGTGCTGATGCGGCCATCGGCGGTATCCAAATCTTGCGTGACAAGATAGGTGCCGTCGCCATCCGTCGCCTGATCCTGCGTGAAATGGGCGTAGGATGTCAACGAGGTGAGGGCGATGGCATCGGTGACATCGACGTCGCCGCGCAGGGCTACCTGGTAGAATTTGCGCTCCGAGCGCGGTTCAAACCGGCCGGTCGACCAATCCGCCGCACGGTTATTCTCCGGTGAGAAGGGCACTGTTGCCAAGCCCTGCAGTACGACTGCGGTCGCCGGGCGCACCCCGGGACGCACGGCGATCAATTGCTGGGCCTGCGGCTCGGACTTGTCGATCCAGCCGTTTGCGTTGAACGACAGTCGAACCGTATCGGCGGGGCTCCAATCGAGAATCAGGCGACCAGCAACATAGCTCTGCTTGCCATTTCGGTCATCGGGCCGGCTTTGGCTATATTGCCAAGCATCCGCCTGAAGGCCGGTGACCGCGACGCGGGCGCTCAGATTGTCGCCAAGCGGTCCGGAAATGTACGCGTTGCCGCTGATTTCGTTGAATCTGCCGAAGCCGATGTTGCCGCCCACTTCGAGGCTCTTAGTCGGCTTGGCGGCAATGTAATTGACCGCGCCACCTGTCGAATTCTGCCCAAAAAGTGTTCCCTGCGGACCTTTCAAGACCTCGACGCGCTCCAGATCGTAAGCCGCATGGCTGGCCAGAACCGGGAATGGCAGCGGAATCTGGTCGAGATAGACGCTCACGGCTGGATAAACGCCAAGCGAACTCTCGTTGAAGCCGACTCCGCGCAATGTGAAGACCGGCGTGTTCGTCGTCGAGGCGGCATATGCCAGGCCGGGAACCACGCTGGCGAGACTCTCAAGTGACGTCACGCCGCGCTCGGTCAGTACGTCAGCGGAAAGGGTCGTGAGCGTCACGCCGATCTTGTTCGCATTCTCGTTACGCTTGTTCGCGGTGACCACGATCTCAAAAGGCTCATCTTGAGAGGCAGCGACGGCTTGTCCCAAAGCTGGAGCAGCGGTTAGCATCGACATGGTGGAACAAATGGCAAGTGCAGCCGTATTGTTCAACAAGAACAACGAATATTTCATGGTATCCCCTCACTAATTTGGTCGGCGTTTCTAAGTCAACGCCTTGCTTAACCTGGACTTCGTGGTTGTTGTTATAGTATTGAACTATCGCGTGACGATATTTGCTGATGTTGACCTCGCCTGTGCCGACAGACCAAACTCTGGTCCAGAGGCCCGCGACCTAGCCAACAGGCAGACAGATATATCCAGAGTTGATAGACTAATCCGAAATGTCTTCTAATATCAGTTTCTTGGACTTCGATATTATTCCGTTATCGCGCGCAGAGTTGCCTGGCTCTAGCCCGGATTATTCTCCGGCGGAGCTATTCCGGGTTGGCGAACGTAGCTTAACCTACTGATTTGGTGTAGATAAAGGCTGTTGACGCCACTCCCGAACACCGGACAGAAAGTGCCACGCCCGCCATGGTCGACGACAGCGTTGTTGCTTTTGGATTCCCAGCCATTCGCCGCAAGAAAGTAACCACGGAAACTCGCCACTTTACCGGGGCAAGTCCAGACAGCGTCGCGGTGCGCAGGCCGTGCGCGCCTTCCAGCAGGGCCGCGAGGAACAGGCAGGCGGTCGACTTGCCGCAGCCCTGGACGCCGTTGATGCCGATGATGACCGGGCGACCGGCGCTGTGGCGCCATGCGGCGATGGCGGCGGCGACCGGGCGCCAGACCCGCGTGACGGTTTCGGCAAAGGCGGCGGGCAGCGCCTCGCGGGCGATGAGCGCAGTGAGCATGTCGGTCATCGCCGGCGTCCGCTTGTTCAGGCCGCGACCCGTCGCGCCGGGGCATGGAGGCGCAGCCGCTTGACCATGCGCGGGTCGCCGTCGATGACTTCGAAACGCCAGCCGCTGGGGTGTTCAACCGTCTCCCCCGTCGCCGGGACGCGGCCGGCGAGCATGAACACCATGCCGCCCAGCGTATCGACCCCGGTGCCGATCACGGCATCGGCGAAGCTCAGCCCAAGCTGCTCTTCAAGCTCGTCGAGCGGCAACCGGGCATCGGCCTCCCATAATTTGTCGTTGATGGCCTGGAGCAGCGCGGCTTCGTCCTCGTCATGCTCGTCCTCGATATCGCCGACGATTTCCTCGACCAGATCCTCGATCGTCACCAGGCCGTCGGTGCCGCCATATTCATCGACGATCATCGCCATATGGGTGCGCCCGGCGCGCATGCGGGCGAGCAGGTCGATGATGCGCATCGATCCCGGCACGAACAGCACCGGGCGCAACAGCGCTTCGACGGACTGGTCGGCGAACCTGAGCGATGACACTGCGTCATCGAAGGTTTCGGCGATCAACGCATAAACGTCCTTGATGTGCACCATGCCGATGATGTGGTCGCGGTCGCCGCGGAACACCGGCATGCGGCTGTGGCCGGCCGCCTTGAACAGCGCCACCAGCGCCGTAAAGCCGTCGGCGACATCGAACACCACCATGTCGCTGCGCGGCACGCCGATGTCGCCGGCCTCGCGTTCGCCGAAATGCAGCATGTTCTTGAGCATGGCGCGTTCGACCGCCGAAAGGTCGTCGCGTGCCGCGCCGTCGCCGTCATGCTCGTCGATCGCCTCCTCAAGGCTTTCGCGCAAGCTCGGCTCATGGTCCTGGCCGGTGATGAGAAGGCGCAAGCTGCGCCACAATCGGGAGGCGAAATCGCTGCTACTGTCCGGGTCGGGCATCTCCGTTATCCCCTAGACCGGATAGGGTTCGGCGAGGCCGAGCGCCCGGCAAGCCGCCGATTCAAGCGCCTCCATCGCATTTGCCTGGGTTTCGCCGAGTTCATGATCATAGCCTAGCAGGTGCAGCAGGCCGTGGACAATGAGATGTTGCGCGTAATCCTTCGCATCCCAGCCCTTTTCGGCGGCTTCGCGCGCGCAGGTCTCGGCGGCGAGGACGATGTCGCCGAGCAGCACCTCGCCGTCGTCGGAATTGGCGAGGCCTTCGATCAGGTCGGCCTGGACCATCGGGAAGCTGAGGACGTTGGTCGGCTTGTCCTTACAGCGATACTGGCGATTGAGGCTGTGGATTTCGGCGTCATCGGTCAGTCGGATGCTCACCTCGACATTGATCGCCCCGTCGGCGACATGGCCGTGCGGGCTTTCCGCCAGCGCCGCGGCGACGGCGGCGGCGGCGAGCGCCTGCCAATCGGCCGCAGGCCAGTTGCCGGCGGCGACGTCAGTTTCGACGGTCAGCATTCTATCCCTCTCCCCTCTGGGGAGAGCGAGGGGCCCGCGCCCGCTGGGGCGTGGGAGGGTGAGGGGTTTTCGGCGTGGGGGCGCGACCCCTCACCCTCCCACGCGCTGAAGTAGCGCGCGGGCCCCTCCGTCTCCCCAGATGGGAGAGGGGTTTCAAGCATCCTGCGGCGGGCCTTCATAGGCGTCGACGATCAGCCCGACGATCGGGTGGCGGACGACTTCGCGGCTGCTGAACCGCATCACCGAGATACCGGCAAGGCCATCGAGCCGCGTGACCGCATCCGCCAACCCCGACGACGCCGGATTGGGCAGATCGACCTGGTTGGGATCGCCGCAGACGACCATCCGCGATTTTTCGCCGAAGCGCGTCAGGAACATCTTCATCTGCAGCGGCGAAGTGTTCTGCGCCTCGTCGAGGATGATGAAGGCGTTGGCCAGCGTGCGGCCGCGCATGAAGGCCAGCGGCGCGATCTCGATCTCGCCCGACGCCAGCCGGCGCTCGACCTGTTCGGCGGGGAGCATGTCGTACAGCGCGTCATACAGCGGCCGCAGATAGGGATCGACCTTGTCCTTCATGTCGCCGGGCAGGAAGCCAAGGCGTTCGCCGGCCTCCACCGCCGGGCGTGACAGGATCAGCCGGTCGACCGACCCGGCGATGAGCTGGCTGACCGCCTGCGCCACCGCCAGATAGGTCTTGCCGGTGCCCGCCGGCCCGAGCGCGAAAATGATCGAATCGCGCGCCAGCGCCTCGATATAGCGGACTTGCGTTGGCGACCGCGCCGCGATGGTCTTCCTGCGGGTGCGGATGACGGCGGTGCTCGGCAGGCCCGATTCGGCGCTGACCAGCCCATCGAGCGACGGGTCGGCCGCGATGGCGACGGCGCCGACGACATCGCCGGTGTCGATGGTGCCGCCATGGGCGAGGCGGTTATAAAGCCCGGTCAGCACATCGCGGGCGCGGGCGGCGGCATCGGCATCGCCCTCGACTTGCACCTTGTTGCCGCGCGCCGAGATATAGACGCCCAATTGGGCTTCGAGCGCGATGAGGTTCTGGTCATATTCGCCGAAGAGCGCCCCGAGCAGATAGGCCTTTTCGAATTCGATCTCGAGCCGGACGCGGTCGCTGGCGACGACGGGGGAGCGTTGCGGCTTTTTCGACATCAGGCGGCTGCACTTTCTGCTTGGAGGGGAGTTGCTTCGACGGAGTTGGGTTGACCTGCGGTGATTTCGACAGCGATCAAGTCGCCGATCCTGGCGCCGGGAACGCTGACCACGGCGGATTGCAACCACGGCGTCTTGCCGATCAATTGCCCAGGCTTGCGGCCGGGGCGTTCAAGCAAAATCTCGGTGTGGCGGCCAACGCTGGCCTTGTTGAACGCATAAGCGCCGGCGGTGATCGCCGCCTGCAACCGCGCCAGCCGTTCTTCCTTCACCGGCTCCGGCACCTGGTCGGCCATTGTCGCTGCCGGCGTGCCGGGGCGCTGCGAATATTTGAAGCTGTAGGCCTGCGCATAGCCAGCCTCGGCGACGATATCGAGCGTCGCCTGAAAATCGGCCTCGGTCTCGCCGGGGAAGCCGACGATGAAATCGCCCGACAACGCGATATCGGGCCGCGCCGCGCGCACCCGGGCCAGCGTCGCCAGATAGGATTCGCGGCTATGGGCGCGGTTCATCGCCTTGAGGATGCGGCTCGATCCCGATTGCACTGGCAGATGCAGATAGGGCATCAGCTTGGGGATTTCGGCGTGCGCGTCGATCAGCGCCTGCGTCATGTCGCGCGGGTGCGAGGTCGTGTAGCGGATGCGCTTCAGCCCCGACAGTTCCGCCAGCCGCGCGATGAGGCCGGGCAGCGTTTCGCCACTCCCCCCGGAATCCATGGCGGCGCCGCCATCATAGGCGTTCACATTCTAGCCAATCAGCGTGATCTCGACGGCGCCGGCGGCGACCAGCGCTTGCGCTTCGGCGATCAGGTCAGCCGCCGGCCGCGAGGTTTCGCCGCCGCGCGTATAGGGCACGACGCAGAAGGTGCAGAATTTGTCGCAGCCTTCCTGCACGGTCAAAAAGGCGCTGGCGCCCTGGTGGCGGCGCGCCGGCAGATGGTCGAACTTGGGGCT
>JANNJH010000226.1:0-1160 GCA_031405775.1 Sphingomonadales bacterium
GCGCTCGACGTGCGGATGCCCCCCGGCGCGGTGGACATGACCCGGAGATAGGCCACTGGCCCTGCGCCGCGCACTCCCCCATAGGCGCCGCGGGTGTCGGGCGGGCAGTGCACTCGCCAACCCGGTCAGGTCCGGAAGGAAGCAGCCGCAACGAATTCGCGCTGGGTCGTTCCCGGCTCCCACCTCCGCCCGGCGCGGTAGCGCAAAACCCCAAGGTCGCTCGCGGTTCAGCGCCAAACCCCAAGTCGCTCGCGGTTCAGCGCCAGACCGGCGTGGCTTGCGGTAATCGCTTAAAGCCGCCACGGTCGCCGCGATGTCAGACCTTCTCGGCCCCGATCACGCTCCGCCCCCCGTCGCCGCGGAACCCGGCGGCTATCGCGTCCTCGCGCGAAAATACCGCCCCGGCAGCTTCGATGCGCTGCTCGGCCAGGAAGCCATGGTCCGCACGCTGGGCAACGCCATCGCCCGCGATCGGCTGGCGCAGGCATGGCTGCTCACCGGCGTTCGCGGTGTCGGCAAGACCTCGACGGCGCGAATCATCGCCAAGGCGCTCAACTGCATCGGCATCGATGGCCAGGGCGGCCCGACGATCAGCCCGTGCGGCGTCTGCGAGCCGTGCGTCGCCATCGCCGCCGGCCGCCACATGGACGTCATCGAGATGGATGCCGCGTCGAACACCGGCGTCGACGATGTCCGCGAAATCATCGAGGCGGTGCGCTATGCCAGCGCCTCGGCGCGCTACAAGATCTACATCGTCGATGAAGTCCATATGCTGTCGAAGAACGCCTTCAATGCGTTGCTGAAAACGCTTGAGGAACCGCCGCCGCACGTAAAATTCATCTTCGCCACCACCGAGGTCAACAAGGTCCCGGTGACCGTGCTGTCGCGCTGCCAGCGCTTCGACCTGCGCCGCGTGCCGGCCGAAACGCTGGTGACGCATTTCGCCAACATCGTCACCTCCGAAGGTTCAACCGCCGAACCCGAGGCGCTGGCGTTGATCGCCCGCGCCGCCGAAGGCTCGGTGCGCGACGGGCTGTCGGTGCTCGACCAGGCGCTCTCCCACAGCGCCGGCGACGCCATCACCGCCGCCGCCATCCGCGACATGCTTGGCCTTGCCGATCGCAGCGCCGTTCGCGACCTGCTCGGACTTGTCCTGAAAG
>JANNJH010000227.1:0-2304 GCA_031405775.1 Sphingomonadales bacterium
GGCCCGGGGTCACCGGGCCGTTTTCAATACCAGCGAGGCGCTGCGAATCAGGCGGCAGCAGGCACTGCCTCGGCGGCGATCTTCTTGATGATCTCGCGCTTGAGCTTGACGGCGCGATCGCTCAGCTTGATGGCCTTGGTCTTGATCAACCAATTGTCGAGGCCACCGACATGCTCGACCGAACGCAGGCCGTTCATCGAGACGCGCAGCTTGACCGAGCGGCCCAGCGTGTCCGAGATCAGCGTGACATTTTGCAGGTTCGGCAGGAAAACCCGCTTGGTCTTGTTGTTGGCGTGGGAAACATTGTTTCCGACTTGGCGACCCTTGGCGGTCAGTTCGCAAACGCGCGACATGGGATTGGTCCTTGGCAATATGATCGGGCCGATGATCCGGCAGGGCCAGCGGCAAGCGCGGGCAATTAGCCGACGGTGCCGCCAACGTCAACCGCGCTCGCCACAAATCGCCAACGGCCCCGCCCGCATCACGCTCACATGCGCCTCTTTCCCATATCATCGTGGCAGGCTAGACCATGCCACCGCGACGACAGGACGACGATGCCCTATTTTGCCATTCACTGCATCGACAAGCCCGATTCGGGCGATCTGCGCGCCGCCACTCGCGCCGCCCATCTGGCGCATATCACCGCGATGGGTGACGCCGTGCTGATCGCCGGGCCGCTGCTGCATCCCGATGGCCGGGCGATGGGATCCTTGCTTATCATCGATTTCGACGATCGCGACGCCGCAATCGCCTTTGCCGCCGCCGATCCCTATCACCAGGCGGGTCTGTTCGAGACACGATCGGTGACCAACTGGCACAAGGTCCTGCCCGCGGGCTGAGTTCTCAGTTCGCCGGATAGGCCCGCACCGCCAGCGGCACCAGCACCAGCGCCGATCCGGGCGCCAACCCCGCCGGCGGTTCCGCCGCGGTCGCTTCGATGATGCTGCCATCCGGCGTTTCGGTTTCCAGCGCCGCCTGCGCCCCGGTGCGCAATATCCGGCGCAGCGTCACCGCGATGCCCGCCGCGCCCGGTGCCGCCAGCGCGAATTCATGCGGCCGGATGAAGGCGCTGGCCACGCCGTCGGGCATCGGTGGGGCGCGGTTGGGCAGGCGCACGCCGCCAACGTCGATAAGGCCGCCAACGGCATGCGCCGCGATGCTGTTGGCGCCGCCAAGGAAATCGCAGACGAACGCCGTGCCAGGCCGTTCCCAGACCATCTCCGGCGTGTCGACCTGTTCGATGCAGCCGTGGTCCATGACGACGACGCGGTCCGCCAAGTCGAGCGCTTCCTCCTGGTCGTGGGTGACGAAGATCGAGGTCAGCCCGGTGCGGTCATGGACCTCGCGCAGCCAGCGCCGCAGGTCCTTCCTGACCTTTGCGTCGAGCGCGCCAAAGGGTTCGTCGAGCAGCAGGATGCGCGGTTCGACCGCCAGCGCCCGCGCCAACGCCACCCGCTGTCGCTGGCCGCCCGAAAGCTGCGCCGGATAGCGGCCGGCGATATTCGGCAGATGGACGAGTTCGAGGAGTTCGTCGACGCGGCGGGTGATCTCGGCGCGCGGCGGCCGGGTCTTGCCGGGGCGCACGGTCAGGCCGAAACCGATATTCTGGGCAACCGTCATGTGCCGGAACAGCGCATATTGCTGAAAGACAAAGCCGACGCGGCGATCGCGCGCCGGCCGGTTCGACATGTCCTCGCCGCCGATGCTGATCGTCCCCGAATCGGGAAATTCGAGCCCGGCGAGAATGCGCAGCAACGTTGTCTTGCCCGACCCCGACGGCCCGAGCAGCGCCAGGAATTCGCCCTCGCGCGCTTCGAGGCTGACGCCGTTCAAGGCGGCAAAGGCGCCGAAATGCTTCACCACATGGCTGGCCGAAACGCTCAATGCCCTCTCCCCGCCAACTGCCCGGCAAAGCGCCATTCGAGCAGCGATTTCAGCACCAAAGTCACCATCGCCAGCCCGGCGAGCAGCGACGCCACGGCAAAGGCCGCGGCAAAATTATATTCATTGTAAAGAATCTCGATATGCAGCGGCAGCGTGTTGGTCTTGCCGCGAATATGCCCCGAAACCACCGAGACCGCGCCGAATTCGCCCATCGCCCGAGCGTTGCACAGCAAGACGCCATACAGCAGTCCCCAGCGGATATTGGGCAAGGTGACGTGCCAGAAAGTGCTCAACCCGGAGGCGCCGAGCGACAGCGCCGCCTCCTCCTCGTCGCGGCCCTGTTCCTCCATCAAGGGGATCAATTCGCGCGCGACAAAGGGAAAGGTGATGAAGATCGTCGCCAGCACCAACCCCGGCACG
>JANNJH010000228.1:0-4522 GCA_031405775.1 Sphingomonadales bacterium
GCCATCCTCATCGGCTATCTGACGATCCCGGTCTGGTTGTATAGATGACTAGGCGCAGGTTCGCCTCGACCATTTCCTTCTTGGCGATACGGGCCTCGCGTTCACCCTTTTGCACCATGTTGGTGACGCGGCGGAATTCGCCCAGCTCGACCCCGGTGGATTCGGCGATGCTGGCGATCTCGAGGCGGATGGTTTCGACCGTCTCGGCTTCGGCCTTGGCAAAGGCGCCCCATTTCTTGTCGATCCCGGCGACGCGCGTCAGCCATGAATCATCAAGCTCGTTGCCCATGTAATCGTCGAGAAAGGCCTTGCGGTTGATCTTGTGACGATCGGCCAGCTTCATCATCTGGCTGCCCAGCGCCAGCAGCCGCCGGTTCTGGGTGTAAAGCTGGTCGACGAGCAGTTCGATCTTGCCGTTGTTGAAATGGATCGACTGGACGTCGCGCGTCAGTTCCTCGCGCAGTTTCTGGTACTTGCGCTCATCACCCGTCGGGAAGGCGGCGTTGGCGGCGAGCGCCGTCAGCCGGGTTTCTTGCAGCTTGAGGAACTTTTTGTAAGTCGCGGTGATCTCGGCGAATTTCTCCAGCGCGGCGGGCTTGAGGACTTCCTCCATCGCTGCCAGCGACAGCGTCGCGTCTTCCTCGTCGTCGTCGGGAATCGCTGGCCGGCCGTCGGGGCGCATGCGCCGCTCGGTCATGCCGTCTTCCTCGTCGGGCGCTGCCGGCGAATCGGCGTCGGATTCTTCTTCCTCCTTGAACTGCACGGTCGGCAGGTCGCTGCCTTCCGACGACGGATCGGCTTCGGCGTTGACGGCGGCTTCGGCCGGGTCCTTGGCCAGCATGGCTTCGAGATCGAGGATCTCGCGCAGCTGCATGCGGCCTTCAGTCAGCGCGTTCGACCATTCGATCATCGCGGTGAAGGTCATCGGGCTTTCGCACAGCCCGGCGATCATGGTGTTGCGGCCGGCCTCGATGCGCTTGGCGATGGCGATTTCGCCTTCGCGGCTGAGCAGTTCGACGGCGCCCATTTCGCGCAGATACATCCGCACCGGATCATCGGTGCGATCGAGCGGCGCCTTGACGACGGCGACGACCGGCGCGGCGCCCAGATCGCCTTCGACGGGTTCGGGCTCGTCTTCGTCTTCCTCGGCGCGCGCGGCTTCGGCGCCATCGTCGGCGGGCTCGTCATTCTCGATGATATTGATGCCCCGCTCGGACAGCGCGGCCATGACGTCCTCGATTTGCTCGCTCGACATCTGGTCCTGCGGCAGCGCCTCGTTGAGCTCGTCATAGGTGATATAGCCGCGTTTTTTGGCGCGGGCCAACAGCTTCTTGACCGAGGCTTCGTTGACATCGAGCAGCGGTGCGTCATTGCCGTCGGCCTTGGCTTCGGGTTCGGACGCCGCCACATTCGCTTTTGCCATTTTATTTCCCTTGTCCGTCCCGCTTGCGGCGACCGAATCGCGAACGGCTGTAGCGGCGAATTATATCGCCTTAGTCGTCGCGTAACGATTCCGCCAGCCGCATCATTGCCGCATCGATCTCGACCCGCTCCGCCAGCAGCGTCCGCTGCCGATTGAAATCATCGTCGGCAAGGCTCGACCGGAACCTTGCCGTTGCCGCTTCAAGCTCGCTTTCGATCCGAGCCCTTGCCGAAATCGTATCGACCAGCATCCCGAAATCGCGCGTCGCCACCTCCACCGGCGTTTCGGCGCGGGTGAAGGAAAAACGCAAGGCGTTGGTCTTGCGCGCCGCTTGCGCCAATGCACCAACGCCTCGATTGTCCAGATCATGCGTCAAGTCCGCGCTTTCAAGGTCCGGCTGCATCGCCAGCGCCGCCAGGATCGCATCGCGCAAGGCCGACTGGCGCGGATCGGACAGCGGCAGCGCCGCCAGCGTCTCGCCATGGCGATCGGCGAGATAGGGGTGGGCGAGCAGCCCGCAAATGATCGCGGTGACTTCACCGCTGGCCGATTGGCTGTCGGACCCGCGCAACCGCAGCGCCGCCGAAGCGCCGGTGATCGGCGCGACATATTTGCCGCCCGGCACGAACGGTCGCCGCGCGCGTTCGGGTCGCGCCAGGAACGCCGCGTCGAATCGCGCCGAAAAATCGGCGGCATACAGCGCCCGCACCGATGCGTCGGCAATGGTATCGGCGTGCGCCTTCAGGCGCTGGCGCACCGCGGCGCGGCGTTCTGGCGTCGACGTGTCGATGGCCTCGGTTTCGCTGCGCCACAGATATTCGATCAACGGCACCGCCGCCGCCAGCACCGCCTCGAACGCAGGCGCGCCGCCGCGCTTCACCAGGTCATCGGGGTCCTCGCCCTGCGGCAGCGTCGCGATACGCAGTGACTTGCCGGCGGCCAGCAAGGGCAGGGCGCGCAGGCACGCCCGCAGCGCGGCGCGTTGCCCGGCGCTGTCGCCGTCGAAACACAGGATCGGTTCATCGACCTGCCGCCACGCCAGCCCGAGTTGCGCCTCGGTCATCGCCGTGCCGAGCGGCGCCACCAGCTCGGCGATCCCGGCCTGGGCGACGCCGATGACATCCATATAGCCCTCGACAACGACCAGCCGCCCGGACTTGTGCGCTATCGCCTGGGCGCGATCGAGGTTGTACAATAGGCGTCCCTTGTCGAACAAAGGCCCGTCGGAAGAATTCAGATATTTGGGCTGGACATCGCCGAGCGCCCGCCCGCCGAAACCGACGACGCGGCCGCGGCGATCGCGGATCGGGAACATCAACCGGCCGCGAAATCGGTCATAGGTCTCGCCGTTGTCGGCGCGGCCGATCAACCCGGCTTCGAAAAGTTTTTCCTCGCCGACAGCCTTGAGCGCGGATTTGAGCGCGGTGCGCGAATCGGGGGCGAACCCCAGCGCGAAATCCTTGATCATCGCGGCCGATACCCCCCGGCGCTCCAGGTAAACCCACGCCGATGCCCCCGCCGCACCCCGCAGCTGCGCCTGAAACCACCCCGCCGCCTGCCCGGCAACCGCCTGCAACGTATCGCTGACCTCCGCCCGCGCCCGGCTTTCCGGGCTCTCGCTCGGCACCTCCATGCCGGCCTGCGCCGCCAGCTGCTTGACCGCATCGATAAAGCCCAGCCCCTCCTGCTCGGTCAGGAAGCGGATGACATCGCCATGCGCCCCGCACCCAAAGCAATGGTAGAAGCCCTTGTCATCATTGACATAAAAGCTGGGGGTCTTCTCATTGTGGAACGGGCAGCAGCCTTTCCATTCGCGCCCGGCCCGGGTCAGCTTGACGCGCCGGCCGACAACCGGCGCCAGCGGCACCCGCGCCCGCAGCTCGTCAAGAAAGGCAGGCGGCAAGCTCATGATTTTGCAGGCAAAAAAATCATCCCGCCAGCGCCACCTTCACCATCGCACCAGCCGTCCCCATGTCGATCTGCCCCGCAAAGCGCTCCTTCACCGCCGCCATGACCTTGCCCATGTCCTTGACCGATGTCGCGCCCAGTTCCTTGACCAGGTCGCGGATCTTCGCCTGCGCTTCGGCCGGGTCCATCTGCGCTGGCATAAAGCCTTCGATTACAAGCAGTTCGGCGCGCTCGGCATCGGCGAGTTCGGGGCGATTCCCGGCCACGAACATCTCGATCGATTCGCGGCGCTGCTTGGCCATTTTTGACAGGACTTCGGCGATCAGCACATCGTCATTCGCCGGCGGCGTCCCGGTGCGCAGTTCGATATCGCGGTTCTTGATCGCCGCTGAAATCAGCCGGAGCGTCCCGGTGCGAATTGAATCCCTAGCCTTCATCGAAGTTATCGTCGCAGTCTTGATATCGTCACGCAGCATCTGGCAATTCCTGTTTCGGCGATCACCGTCCCTAGCCTTTCCACCCGAGAAAGAATAGATTGACGGGGGCAAAAGCCGCCCCTAACTCGCCAGCCGTTTGTGTATCGAATGGCTCGCAATCAGCCCAACCAAGAAGGACCAGCAATGGCCGCAGCGCCCGCGCCTGCCCAACCTAAAGGCGCGACCGGCGTACTGGTTTTGGCCGATGGCTCGATCATCTGGGGCAAGGGCTTTGGTGCCGAAGGCGTTGCGGTGGGGGAGGTCTGCTTCAACACCGCGATGACCGGATATCAAGAGGTTATATCCGATCCTTCCTATGCCGGGCAGATCATCACCTTCACCTTTCCGCATATCGGCAACGTTGGTTCCAACCCCGACGATATCGAATCGCCCAATCCGCACGCGCTCGGCTGTGTCGTCCGCGAAGCCGTGACGCCGGCCGCCAGCTTCCGCTCGACCCGCAATTTCGACGAGTGGATGCGCGCCTGGGGCCGTATCGGCATTTCCGGCGTCGACACCCGCGCGCTGACCAAGCGCATCCGGCTCGGCGGCGCCCCCAATGCCGTCATCGCCCATAACCGCACCGGCAAATTCGAGCTGAAAAGCCTGATGGCGCAGGCCAAGGGTTGGCCCGGCCTGCTCGGCATGGACCTCGCCTCGGTGATCAGCACGACGCAGAATTACACTTGGGACGACGGCCTGTGGACGTTGCAGG
>JANNJH010000229.1:0-3687 GCA_031405775.1 Sphingomonadales bacterium
TGCCAAAGCCATCCAATGTGGCGACGCCGAAGCGCGATTTGAGCCGGGCTTCGCCGCGCGGCGGGGCGAAATCCTGCGGCGGGCGCGGGGTGGCGGGCGCGCCAGTCCAGCCTTGGGGGGCGATCAACTCGGCGGGATTGAGCCGGGCGAGAATGGCGGCGAATTCGGCCGGGGTGCAGGCGCGGGTGGCAAAGGCGCCGGTCGACAGGTCGCACCAGGCCAGCGCCATCGCCTGGCCCAAGGACGAGGCTGGGGAGACCGCCGCCAGCCAGTTGGCGCGCTTGGGTTCGAGCAAATTGCTTTCGGTCAGCGTCCCCGGCGTGACGACGCGGGTGATGGCGCGGGCGACGATCGATTTTCCGGGGCGCTTGCGAGCCTCGGCGGGATCCTCGATCTGTTCGGCGATGGCGACGCGGTGGCCGCCCTTGATCAGCCGCGCGAGATAGGTCTCGGCGGCGTGGACCGGCACGCCGCACATCGGGATGGCGACACCGGCGTGCTCGCCGCGCCTGGTCAGCGCGATGTCGAGCGTCGCCGACGCAGCGATGGCGTCGTCGAAGAACATTTCGTAGAAATCGCCCATGCGGAAGAACAACAGGCAATCGGGGGCCTCGTCCTTGAGCGCCAGAAATTGCGCGATCATCGGCGAGGCTTGGGGGGGAGGCTGCAGCGTCACGCCGCCGGTGTTAGCGGGGATTGCGCCGGGCTGAAAGCCGGGTGCGGCTCGGGCAATTCTCGCAATCTTTTGAGTTTCGCTTGCCCGCCGGCCCAAGCAACCCTTATCGTCGCCGCTTATCGGGGAGCTTGGTGTGGCGAACGAACGAACTTCTGATTCCGAAAACAGCGATTTCGGCGACCGCGAGGCGCTGGCCTTCCACCGCATGGGGCGGCCGGGCAAGCTCGACATCGTCGCATCAAAGCCGATGGCGACGCAGCGCGACCTGTCGCTGGCCTATTCCCCCGGGGTCGCGGCACCAGTGCGGGCGATCGCCGCCGATCCCGATGCGGCGTATGATTACACGATCAAGGGCAATCTGGTCGCCGTCATCACCAACGGCACCGCCATCCTGGGGCTGGGCAACCTTGGCGCGCTGGCATCGAAGCCGGTGATGGAAGGCAAGGCGGTGCTGTTCAAGCGCTTTGCCGATATCGATTCGATCGACATCGAGCTTGATACCGAGGACGTCAACCGCTTCATCGACGCCGTCGAACTGATGGAGCCGAGCTTTGGCGGCATCAACCTTGAAGACATCAAGGCGCCCGAATGCTTCATCATCGAAACAACGCTGAAGGAGCGGATGAAGATCCCGGTCTTTCACGATGACCAGCACGGCACCGCCATCGTCGCCGCCGCCGGCCTGATCAACGCCCTGCATCTGACCGGGCGCCGGGCCGAGGACGTCAAGATGGTCGTCAATGGCGCCGGCGCGGCCGCCATCGCCTGCACCGAATTGATCAAGGCCCTTGGCGTGCGGCACGTTTTGATGTGCGACACCAAGGGCGTCATCTACACTGGACGCACCGAGGGCATGAACCAGTGGAAATCCGCCCATGCCGCGACCACCGACGACCGCACGCTGGCGCAGGCCATGCAGGGCGCCGACGTCTTCCTCGGACTGTCGCAACAGGGCGCCGTCAGCCCGGCGATGGTGGCGTCGATGGCAGCGAACCCGATCATCTTTGCCATGGCCAACCCCGATCCCGAAATCACCCCCGAGGAAGTCGCCTCGGTGCGCGGCGATGCCATCGTCGCCACCGGCCGGTCCGATTATCCCAATCAGGTCAATAATGTCCTGTGCTTCCCCTATCTGTTCCGCGGCGCATTGGATGTCCGCGCCATCGCGATCAACGAGGAAATGAAGCTGGCCGCCGCCAACGCCATCGCCGCGCTGGCCCGGATGCAGGTGCCCGATGAGGTCGCCGCGGCCTATGGCGGCCAGTCGCGCACTTTCGGCCCGGAATATATCATCCCGGCGCCGTTCGATCCGCGCCTGATCGAGGAGATCCCGACCGCGGTCGCCAAGGCGGCGATGGCGTCGGGCGTGGCCAAAAAGCCGTTCTTCGACGAAGCCGCCTATCGCCAGCAACTGCGGTCGCGGTTGAACCCGACGACGTCGATCCTCGCCGGCGCCGTCGAATCGGCGCGCGCCCGGCCCCGCCGCTGCGTCTTTGCCGAAGGCGAGCAGGAGGTGGTGCTGCGCGCCGCCGTCAACTACCGCACTTCGGGTTATGGCGAGCCGGTGCTGGTCGGCCGCGACGCGCCGATCCGCGAGGCGCTGGCGCGCATCGGCGTGACCGACATCGATTCGTACGAGATCCACAACAGCAACGTCAGTCCGTTGGTGCCGCGCATGACCGAGCGATTGTACGAACGCTTGCAGCGGCGTGGCCATTTGCTCCGCGATGTCCAGCGCATGGTCAACAATGAACGCAATATCTTTGGCGCCATGCTGGTTGAACTCGGCGAGGCCGATGTCATGCTGACCGGCGTGACGCGCAATTTCGCCACGACGTACCGCCAGGTGCGACAGGTCATCGATCCGTTGGAAGGGCATCGCCCATTCGGCATGCACATGCTGGTCGGCAAGTCGGAGACCATCTTCATCGCCGACACGACGGTCAACGAGCGGCCCGATGCCGAGCAGCTTGCCGATATCGCCGAGGAAGCGGCGGCGGCGGTGGCGCGGCGGCTTGGCCAGGAGCCGCGGGTGGCGTTTCTCAGCTATTCCAATTTCGGCAATCCCGTGGGCGAATTCGTCGGCAATCTGCGCCGCGCTGTAAAACTCCTCGATGAACGCCGCGTCGGCTTCGAATATGAAGGCGAGATGTCGGCGGACGTGGCGCTGAACCCGGCGATGCGCGCGCAATATCCGTTCAGCCGCCTGTCGGGTCCGGCCAATGTGCTGATCATGCCGGGGCTGCAGTCGGCCAATATCGCCGCCAAGCTGTTGAAGGAACTTGCCGGCGGCGTCGTCATCGGGCCGTTGCTGGTCAACATGAGCCGGCCGGTGCAGATCGCGCCGATGACGGCGACGGCGTCGGACCTGGTGACGATGGCGGTGCTGGCATCGACCGGCGTGGTTTGTTGAAGCCTGTCCTGTTCTGCATCCACGGCTTGTGGGCGACGCCGGCGACATTCGCCCGGCTGAAGGCGCGGTTCGAAGCGCTGGGGCATAAGGTCGTCACCCCGGCGCTGCCGTTTCACGACCGCGACCCCGGCCTGCCGCCGGCGCCCGGGATCGGCACTTTGACGGTCGAGGATTATGCCCGGTTCCTCGTCGCCGAGATTGGCAAGCTGGCGTCGCAGGGATTTGGGCCGCCGGTGATCATCGGCCATTCGATGGGCGGCATGCTGGCGCAGATCGTCGCGGCGCGGACCGAGCATCGCGGGCTGGTGCTGCTGTCGACCGCCGCCACCGTGACGACGGCATCGCCCAACCTGTCGATGCTGCGCACCATGGCCGGCATCGTGTTGAAATGGGGCTGGTGGCGTTCGCCGACGCGCATCGAGATGAACGCGGCGCGCTGGGGCATCTACAATGGCGTGCCCGAGGCTGTCATCCAGGCCGAATTCAATGCGCTGGTGTGGGATTCGGGGCGGGTGATCGCCGAGATGACGCTGCCCAACCTGTCGACGACGGCGGCGACCAAGGTCGATTATGCCCGGCTGTCGAAACCGGCGCTGGT